>JALZHR010000519.1 GCA_030860665.1 Acidobacteriota bacterium | reverse complement strand
GTAAAAGGCAAAAGTGAAGAAAATTACTTCCTTACTTTTGCCTTTTACCTTTTGCCTTCTTTACTTTTTCTTAGCTTGCGATCGCCTCGATTTCCTGCATCGCGGGCGGATTGTAACCGAAATGTTTATAAGCCGCGCCCGTCACCACGCGACCGCGCGGCGTGCGGTTCAGAAAGCCGATTTGAATCAGGTACGGCTCGATGACTTCCTCGATTGATTCACGGTCTTCGCTGATTGATGCGGCAATCGTGCCGACGCCGACCGGACCGCCGTCGAATTTTTCGATAATCGTCAAAAGCAGTTTTCTATCGACTTCGTCCAAGCCGAAACGGTCGACTTCCATGGCGTCCAAGCCTTTCTGCGCCAGCGCGCCCGTTATTCTTCCGTCGCCTAAAACCTGCGCGTAATCGCGGATGCGGCGCAGCAGGCGGTTGGCGATGCGCGGCGTTCCGCGCGAACGGCAGGCAAGCTCGGTCGCGCCCGTCGCTTCGATTTCGACGTTCAGAATCTCAGCCGAGCGATGAATGATGATTTCCAAATCCTTTTTCGGATAGAAATCCAGATGATTCACGATGCCGAAACGCCCGCGCAGCGGCGCGGAAATCATTCCGGCTCTGGTCGTCGCGCCGACCAGCGTAAACTTCGGCAACTCGATTTTTATCGAGCGCGCCGCCGTTCCCTGCCCGATCATCAAATCGAGCTGATAATCTTCCATCGCCGGATAAAGAATCTCTTCGATTTGCGGGCGCAGGCGGTGAATCTCGTCGATGAAAAGCACGTCGCCTTCTTCGAGATTCGTCAAAATCGCCGCCAAATCGCCCGATTTTTCGACCGACGGCGCGTGAACCGTTTTCAGGCTCGCGCCCAGCTCGTTGGCGAGGATTATCGCCAGGCTCGTTTTGCCCAGCCCCGGAGGACCGAACAGCAGAACGTGGTCGAGCGCCTCGCCGCGGCGCAAAGCGGCTTTCAGAAAAATCTTGAGATTATTGACGATTTTCGTCTGCCCGATATACTCGTCGAGCTTTTTCGGACGCAGAGACAGTTCCGCCGAAACGTCTTCGATGGTTGCCTCGCCGACCACCAGCGCGTTCTGCTGTCGCAGCGGGCTTTCTACTAATTCCAATGCCATTTGAGAAACCTCTTTTCTGTTTTTTATTACCTGTCTATTTTACTCTTTATGCAAGATTGTTTCAACTATGAAACAAAATAAATGCAGGGGCAGGTCTTATGCCTGCCCGAAGCGTCTGCAAAGACGCTAAAAAGATTAGCCGCGAAATTTCACCAAAGGAACACGAAATAAGTTTTTTTTATGATTTATTCCGTGATTTTTCGTGTCCTTTCGCGGATGATTTCTTAATCGCTTATTCGCTCGCGCTCATTGGGCAGACACTCGGGCGTGCCCCTACAAGATTTTTCGCGTTTTGATTTATGCAACCAGCTTTAAGACCTGCTGCGCGTTTTCCTTTTCTTCGACGAGCGGCTGGCTCAGTTTTCCGACCAACCAGCGGCGATAAACTTCGGCTTCTTCCAGCTTGCCCGTCCAGCGCGCGCGGTTCAGCATTGTCAGCGACATTTCCAGCGTATGATGCTGTCCGGCGCGGTCCTGCGTGTTGGAAAACAGGCGATAAGCCTGCTCCAGCGTCACGACGCCCGCTTCCGCCGCTTTCACGTCCTTAAAACCGAGCTTTCCGCGAAAATACTTGGAGTAGACGTTCATCGGATGCGCGGTCGAAGTATACAGGTCAAAATAATTGTCAATCAGACCTTCTCTCTGCAAAACCGAACCGACATAGCTCGGCTTCGCGCCGCTTAAAACGGCGATTGATTCGATATCGGTCGTGCCCGCCTTGAAAAGCGACAAAATCATATCTTTTTTGCTTTGCGCGGTTTCGCCCGTTTCAAATTCAGCAACATTATTGGTCGTTTCTAAAGTCATTTTTCTACCCTCCGTTAAACATTATATTTGATGTTTCATAGATGAAACAAGTTGCCTTCCCAAGTATTTTCGGCGAGCCGCTTGCTTAAAATAAGTCCAATCACTACTTCATTTACGGACGAGCTGAAATTATTTTTCCGATAACCGAAATAATAAGTTATACTCATTAAAAGAAACTAAAAAGCAGCAGGTTTATGAAGAACAACAAGACGAAAACGGCGATCTTCGACACCGTTCTCGCCCGGCAGAAAATCGAACAGGGGAAGCGCGCCAAATGGTGGCGCAGAGTCGGCGGAAAGTCAAAGGGATTTGCGTATCTGGACGCGGAAGGAAAGCCGGTTGCGGACGAAGCCCGGCTGGCGAGAATCAAATCTCTGGTCATTCCGCCCGCGTGGAAATACGTGCGGATTTCGCCCGCCTCGAGCAGCAAGATACAGGCGCTCGGAATGGATACTTCCGGCAGAATTCAATATATCTATCATCCGAAATTTGCCGAGCGGCAGCAGCAAAAAAAATTCGAGAAAATTGAAAGATTCGGCGAATATCTGCCGCGCCTGAGAAAAATCACGAACGAGCACATCGCGCTCGAAGGCTTTCCGCGCGAGAAGGTTCTAGCCGTCGTGATGCGCCTGATAAATTCGCTCTATATTCGCGTCGGCACGGAGCACAGCGTCAGGCATTACAAGACTTACGGCATCACGACGCTGCAAAACCGGCATCTGGAAATCGGCAAAAACGGAACGCTCGTTTTCAGCTTTGTCGGTAAGCACCACATCAGACACCGCAAAGTTCTGGTCGATGAGGAGCTGGCGGGCGTGATGCGCGATTTAAAGGCGCTCGGCACGGCGCGCAAGCTTTTTCATTACCTGGACGCCGACGGCAAGCCGAAACCGATTAAGCCGCGCGAGGTGAACGATTATCTGAAAACGGCGACCGCGCCGGAATTTTCGGCGAAGGATTTTCGGACGTGGGGCGGAAGCCTGCTGACGGCGGTCGAGCTGGCGGAAATCGGCGCTGCCGAAGACGAAAAACAAATCAGGAAAAATATCTGTAAAGCTATCAGCAAGGTCGCCGAGCAGCTCGGCAACACGCCGACCGTCTGTCGCGGCTCGTATATTCATCCGACGATAATAAAATCCTACGAATCGGGCGTGACGCTTGACGAATTCCGCCCGCGCAAATCGCGCAGCCGCATCAACCGCCTGCAAACGGCGGATTACGAGCCGGAGGAAAAAGCCCTGCTTAAAATGTTCCGCGAAGGCGGGAAAAGTGGTAAGCGGTAAACGGGAATAAGTGGTAAGCGGTAAGTTGCAGTTGTTGAATATCGAATTTTTATCTGAAACTCGATATTCAACAACTGCAACTTACCGCTTACCGCTTATCGCTTACTACTGTTTTAGTCTTATTTTCGCATTAGGACGACCGGCGACTGTTCGGCGGAGCGGATTTTTACGAAGAAATCCTTGACCGAAGCGTATTTGTCGACCGGGATGGTCGCGGCGTTCAGCGTGAGCGAGCGTTTGAAAATCAGGCTGTTGTCCTTGACCTCGTAGCTCGTCGTGTATTTGCCGAAAGGCGTTTCCAGATTTACCGGGTCGGGCGTTTCGTCGACGACGAAGCCGGTCGGCAGATTGAAAACGGCGGTTTCGCTGAAAGCGTTTGCCTCTATAATCACCGGATGCGTGCGTTTATTGTCGGTCAGCGAGAGCGAGTTCAGGCGGTCGACCACAACCGGTTTGAAGACCAGCAGGCGATTCTGCATCAACTGCCCGTAGACCGCCGCTTTTATCTCGACGTCGAGGTCGAATTGATTCTCGCTGTTTTTATCGACCGGCGCGATTTTGCCGACGCGCGCCGTCGAAATGCCGCGCACGACCCAGCCTTCAATCAGCTTGTTGTAATCGGTAGCCGAGATTGCCCGGAGCAGTCTCCTGGCATAAGCCGCCTGCTGTCCCTGCGCGCGCTCGCGGATAAAGCCGCTGATGTCGCCGTTGTCGGCGATGGTCATTTCCACGCTGCGCACCATTTTATTGGCATCGGGCGAGGTGACCGGCATTTTCATCAGCCGCCCGTCGTTTCCGGCTGCGATTAAAGCGAAACTTCCCTGTAGATAATCGGGCAAATCGCCGACCGGCGTGTAAGCGTCGGTGGCGTCGAAAATCATCAGGCGTCCGAGAGTCGGGTGCGTGATGACGGTCTGCGCGTTGGTTTCGTCGCTGACCTTAACGGCGATAATGCAGTGATTGAACTGGAGCGGAGAAGCCCATTCTTCGCGAACAAAGGTCGGGTCGCCCGAATAAATCGTCACCGGGTAGGCTTCGATTTTCAGAACTTTCAGCAGCGCCCGCATCAGGTTCGCCTTGTCTTTACAGTCGCCGTAACCGCGCTGCAAAACCAGCGTCGACGGGCGCGGGCGATAGCCGTTGCCTCTGCCGACGCCGATGTCAATCGAGATATACTGCAAATTCTGCACGTAGCTGCCGATGGCGCGGATTTTCTCGAATTCGGTTTTGGCGTTGGCGGTCAGCTCGCGCGCTTTGTTGGCGACGGCGTCGTCGATGATGACTGCCGGGTTGCTCAGCTCCGAGTACCAGCGCGAAACTTCCGTCCAGTCCTTAAACGAGCGGAAATTCGTCGTGCTCGCCGACGGCGCATAGCTGACCGCCAGGCGCGGAACCAGATTCGGAATGCTCGGGCTGACCGGCTCTTTGGCAATCGGCTGTAAATTGCGCAGCTCCCAGACGTAGCTCGAATTGTTGACGGTCGGCTCAATCTTCGGGTGGTTGAAAGTGGTGCTCTCCGCCTTCCAGCCGCTCGGCAGGTTCAGCGTGTAGCGGGAAACCAGCGTCGGCAGATTGTCCTGAAACAGCCAGTTATCCTGGTCAAACAGCGGAACGTCTTCGCTCGTCACCTGATAGCCGAAAATCGCGCCCGCGTCCGCTTCGTCCGAAGCGTCGATAATTTTCAGGCGAAATTCGTTGTAAATGTCGTCCGGGTCGGAAATGCGGTCTAAAACGTGCTCTTTCCCGTAAGCCCTCGTCGTTCCGTCGGCTCGAATCAGCCAGCCTCTCAGCTCACGGATTTTGCCCGAGCTGACCAGGTAAGGCTCGACCGCGACGGCTTCCTTGCGCCCCTCGCGCGTCAGGATGCGCACCACGTAGGTCGAGGTCGTGACGGATTTTCCGTCCGAGCCGACGTTGACGACTGAATCCTTATGCAGCACGACGGCTTTGACGTCTTTCTCATAGGTCGGAATCTGCACGCTGCGAGACTGCAAAAACCACGCGGGAACTTCATCGCCGGTCGCCGCCGTCGCAACCGTCGCCGCGCCGCCCGCCGCCGCTAAAAGAAAGAAAAAGAAAGTAAATAAACGAGCAAACTGTTTCTTCATATTAACTCCCGAAACAATCGACAGGGCAGCCCGCGAAGGCTGCCCTGCCGAAAACTATTTTTGTCTGAGCGTAATCGTATGCGAGTCCGCTTTGTGAAACGCATCGAACAAACCTTTTAGAGGCTGATACGAGGCGGGCTGGAACAATATTTGCCCTTTGCCGCCGAAGTGGAATTTGCGCTCGTAAAGCATCACGGCGTTTGCACGGTCAGCCTTCATATTGATGTCGAGCAGCGTGATTCGCTGCGGGTCGCCGAGCGTGCCGGGCGTGTCGGCGCTGTCCAGGTCGAAAGTTTTCGGATACCGGATTTCGATTGCGTCCTGCTCCGACCACGGGTAATGGAAATAAATATCGTGTTTCCGCGTCGCGCTCGAAAACAGCGGGTTCGTCCCGTATTCAAAAAATCCGGGCTGGAGGAAAATTCGCTTGCCGGTTTTCTGCGCGTAATTCGGGACGCGAATCTTGTATTGAAAAACCAGGGGCTTTTCCGCATCCATCAGGTTTTCAATGCCGATTTCGGAAATTTCCGCCGTGCTGATGCGCGTCTTAATTTCACTTTTCAAGGCTTCCTCGCGTTCGGCGGCAGACTTTTTATAGTAGTCCATACGCGTGAGATAAGCGGAATGCCCGGTATGCTCGACCTTGACCGTGCCTTCGAGCGTGCCGTCTTCGCTCAGCCTGAGCTTCGCCGTTCTTTTAGCCAGCGTTTTATCCGTGTCGGAGAGCGGAATCTCGGTCGTAACATAGTC
The DNA here is from genome assembly GCA_030860665.1 of Acidobacteriota bacterium. GTDB lineage: Bacteria > Acidobacteriota > Blastocatellia > Pyrinomonadales > Pyrinomonadaceae > JALZHR01. The sequence goes on along the minus strand of JALZHR010000519.1, from coordinate 5,450 downwards.
TTTATAACCAAGCAGCAGCACCGCCGTATTTTCCTCGTTCCACGCCAGCATCCCGTTCGGGACGAACAAATTGCCCGGGTCGTAATATTTCCACTGCCCGTTGACCTTGACGGCGACCGACGAAAAGTGAATGAAGGAGACGTGCGCCAGCTTCGGGTCGAAGAATTTTTCGCTGCGGTCGCCGCTGAAGGCAAGACGCGCCTCAAAGCCGAGAGCGGTCGCCAGAGAGGCGAACAATTCGTTAATGTCTCCTTCCGTGCCCTGAAGCTTTTTGTATGTGTCGGAGGCTGATTTACTCGGCTTGATTTCCTCTTTCTGCTCGTCGGTCAGCGTTGTGTCGAAAGTAATATTTTTGACGCGTTTTCGGCAGAATTCATAAAGTCTGGCGAGCTGTACGTCGGGCGTGGTCGCGCCTGCCGTAATTTCGGCGGCGGCGGCTTTCAAATCCTTGCCCGGTTTCAGCGTGTCTTTAATATCGAAAGCCTTAGCGATGACGGCGCCGGCTTTCGCCCAGAAATCCGAGCTGGTGTCATTCAAATCCTGCCAGTAGTAAACCAGCAGCCACGAGCGAACCTCGTCGGTCGGCGGCATATACGGCTCCTGCTTGATTGCCGGCACGTTTTCCAGCGTCGCGCGATAAAATCCGTCTTTGTCTTTGACGAACCTGTTATCGCTCATATTAAAGGTCAGGTATTTCGTGTTGTTCGCCGGTCGGAAATAATAGGTGATGTTCTGGATGGGAATATCGTGCTGGAAGAACATCCGCATATTGCTCGCCCAACTGTTTTTGATAAGTTCCTGATAACGATATTCGACGATGACGCCCGGCTCGATGTTCGGCACGGCGAAGGATTTGGCTTTGACCTTGACCTTATCGACCTTCACGATTTCGCGCTCGAAAACGTCCGTCTTGTTCAAATCGACGGTCGAGCCGTCCGGCTTGATAACGCGCGCCATCAGGTCTTTGATTTTCGTTCCCTTGATGAAAGGCACGTCAATCTTGCTGTATTTTTCGCGCCCGCGCTCGTTGAAAATCTTGACGCGGACGTAGTGCTTCATTATCAAATCCGTCGGGCTGCTGGTATCGTCGACGCGAACTTCCCAGAAGATGGCTTCGGCGTCGGCGTCCGGTTCAACGACCGAAACCTTCTGCGCCAGCTCCTGCGGCGTCACGGGTCGCCATCCCTGCTGCGCGGAAGCCGACTGTGAGAAAAGAATTAACAAACAGAAAACGGGAAGCAGAACAAAACACTTCCGGCTGGAGAAAAACATACTTACTACCTCATTTTTTAACAGATTCGCCGTATCGCTACAGCAGATTCGCCGTATTCTGCATACGGCTTAAACTCGTTTGTTGCACGCGGGCAGGCACGAGAGCGCAGCCGCGTTTTATTTACCGTTTATCGCGGCATTGTATATCGAAACTTTTCCCGAAGACAAGAAAAATCGATTTACTGACATTTATTTCTGCTTCAGCGTTATCGTGTGGGTGTCCGCTTTATGAAAAGCGTCGAACAAACCTTTCAAAGGCTCGTATTTTGAAGCCGAAAACAGCAGTAGCCCGCTGTTGCCGAAATAAAATTTTCGATTGTAGACGACCTTATTATTGACTTTATCAATACCGATATTAATTTTCAGGCTGCCGATTTTCTGTGAGTCGGCGACGTCGGCGGGGGCTTCGGCGCTATCGAGCAAAAAATCCTTCGGCAGCTCGAATTCAAGGTCATCCTGTTCTGACCAGGGATATTGGAAGTAAATATTGTGCGTTCGGGTTGCCGACGAAAATACGGGAGTTGAGCCGTATTCAAAAAATCCGGGCTGAAAAAAGAGTCTTTTGCCGGTTTTCTGCGCGTAATTCGGCACGCGGATTTTGAAATTATAAGTCAGCGGCAAAGCCGGATTGTCAAAATTTTCAATCGTCAGGTCGGAGATTTCCGCCGTGCTCAGGCGTTTTTTGATTTCTTCCTTAATATTTTCCTCGCGTTTTGCGGGCGAATCCTTAAACTCGGCGCGGCGGCGCGAGATTGCCTGGTGACCTTCGTATTCGAGCCTGACCGAGCCTTCAAGCGTGCCGTCTTCGAGCAGCTTGAATTTACCCGTCCGGCGCGCGGGCGACTGGGCGACGCCCGACAGCGGAATTTTTCTCCACTGGTGCCCGTTTTCGCCGACCAGCATCGCGTAAACGTCCTCTTCGTTCCAGACCAGCCTGCCGAAAGGCAGATAAAGCGTTCCGGGGTCGAAATACTTCCACACGCGACCGTCGGTCGAGACCGTGTTGTTTACGCCGCGCGCCGTCGCCGTTACGGGCTTTTCCGCTTGAACGGATACAGGCGTTGGCGCGGGCGGCGGCTCATCCTCCTGCTTCATACGCACGGCGACGCCAGCCGGATGCAGATAACGCGGATTTATATTAGCGTTCGGATTAAAGAAATTTTCGCTGCGGTCGCCCGCCATCACGATGTTGACTTCAAAACCGGCGGCTTTTGCCAGCGCGGCGAAAAGCCAGTTGACGAAAGCCGAATTGGCGATGCCGCGCTTGAGCACGTCGTCGGCGCTATTGATTTTGATTGATTCGAGCTGTTCCTCGGTGTAGGAAGAATCGAAATTGATGTTTTTTATGCGCTTCTGCGTAAAGTCGTAAATCCGGCGCAGTTTTTCCTCGTCGGTCGTCGCGCCCGCCGTCAGCTCAGCCGCTTTTTGATTGATTTCCTTTGTCGGCTTGATTATTTTAGCGAACGACTCCTGAACCTGATAGCCGAAAATCGCCCAGGTAAACGAGCTGTTACCGCCGTAATAAAGACGCGCCCAGCGGCGAACCTCGTCCTCCGGCGGCATATACGGCTCATCTTTCAGCGCGGGCACGTTCGCCAGCGTGCCGACGTAGAAACCGTCCGTGCCGCCGATGAAACGAATCTGCGGCATATTGCGAAAATTAAAGTTCAGAAACATTCCCTCATACGGGCGCACGTAATACGTCACGCGCTGCATCGGGATGTCGCGCTGGAAAATCAGGCGCTCGTCGTTCAGCGAATCGTTTTTGACGACTTCGACATAGCGATATTCGACAATCACGCCCGGCTCGATGCCGGGAATGGCGAAGGATTTCGCCTGGATTCTGACTCTTCCGGCTTTGATAATCTCGCGCTCGAAAATATCCGCGGGGCGCAGCTCGACAATCGTCCCGTCCGGCTTGATGACGCGCGCCGCGACGTCTTCGACTTTTCTTCCCTTGTAAAAAGGAATATCGAATTTGCTGAATTTTTCGCGCCCGCGTTCGGTGAAGATTTTGACGCGGACGTAGTGATTATACGAGAGTTTTTTTCTTTTCTTGTCGTCCAGCTGGACTTCCCAGAAGATGGCTTCGGCGTCGGCGTCCGGCTCGACCTGCGGCGCTTTCATCTCAAGCTCCGCAGGCGTCACCGCGCGCCATTGGTCAAACGCCTGCGCCCGCGCGTTTTCGGCAGCGGAAGACAGACAGGCAAAACACATTAATACAAGCCGGAAGATGGGCTTTTGAATGAAGCGGAGCATAAACAGCTTATCTCGACTTTATGAGTAAAATTTCACCGCGCTTGCGAGCGCGGGCTGGACGCTAACGGAAGCCGGCTGCCGTGTAGTAGGAGTATCAGCGCCGGAAAGAAAATAGAAGCAAACGTATTATATTGCATAATATCTCAGACTTTTTCAAATGCGCAAGCGATATTTCTCAAAAACGCGAGAATTATTTATGCTATAATTTGCGGATTACCGAACAAGTTTCATATCAAGATTTAATCTTTTTATTAACAGGAGAACATTTGATGGCTGTTGATTACAGTAAAATACAGGAGCTTTTGGGCGCGGACGCCGAGACGCTTCTGAATCACACTTCGCGGACGATTCCGAAAGAAACCTTGAGCCTGCCGGGCGGCGATTTCGTCGACCGCGTCTGGGCTTTGTCCGACCGGACGCCCGCAACTCTGCGCTCTTTGCAGGCGCTTTACAGCACCGGAAGACTTAAGGGAACGGGTTATCTTTCGATTCTGCCGGTCGACCAGGGCATCGAACATTCCGCCGGAGCTTCTTTCGCGCCGAATCCGCAGTATTTCGACCCGGAAAACATCGTCCGGCTGGCAATCGAGGGCGGCTGCAACGCCGTCGCTTCGACCTTCGGCGTGCTCGGCGCGGTCGCCCGCAAATACGCGCATAAAATTCCGTTTATCGTCAAAATCAATCACAACGAGCTTTTGACCTACCCGAACAAATTCGACCAGGTGATGTTCGGCGGCATCGACCAGTGCCGCGATATGGGCGCGGTCGCCATCGGCGCGACGATTTATTTCGGCTCGGAAGAATCGACGCGCCAACTGGGCGAAGTCGCCGAAGCCTTCGCCTACGCGCACGAACTCGGAATGGCGACGATTCTCTGGTGCTATCTGCGCAACAACAAATTCAAAACGAAAGAAGGCGATATGCACACCGCCGCCGATTTGACCGGGCAGGCGAACCACCTCGGCGTGACGATTCAAGCCGACATCATCAAACAAAAGCTGCCCGAGCGCAACGGCGGCTACAACGTCCTCGGCTTGGAGAGCAGCTACGGCAAAACCAATCCGAAAATCTACACCGATTTGACGAGCGACAACCCGATTGACCTCGTCCGCTACCAGGTGGCGAACTGCTATATGGGACGCTGCGGCTTAATCAATTCCGGCGGCGAATCGAAAGGCGCGGGCGATCTGGCGGACGCCGTCCGGACGGCGGTCATCAACAAGCGCGGCGGCGGCGCAGGTCTGATTTCCGGTCGCAAAGCCTTTCAGCGCCCGATGGCTGAGGGCGTCGAGCTTTTAAACGCCATTCAGGACGTTTATCTGACCAAAGAAGTCACAGTCGCGTAAAGCGCGACAACGGAAAACTGAAAACGGAAAACGGAAAATGAAGAAGAAGATTCTTTCATTTTCCGTTTTCCGTTTTCAGTTTTCTATTTTTCTTTGCATCCGTTTTCAAATCCGCCTCGAAAACAAAATCATAAGGCGAGATTCGCCTGTATAAAAATTCAAAAAGGGAAGGTTAACGATGAAAAAATTAGTTTTTATTTTTGCGATGGCGGTTTTGGTGATGACGGCGGCTGGTAACGCGGTTAACGCGCAAAACAACGGGATGATGATGAAAAAGGACTCGAAGAAAATGTCCGGCACGGTGGTCGACGTGGCGATGATGTCGCGCGACCACACAACGTTGGTCGCGGCGCTCAAAGCCGCCGGTTGGGTCGAACCTTTAAAGGCGAAAGGTCCTTTTACGGTTTTCGCGCCGACTAACGCCGCTTTCGGCGAATTGCCGTCCGGCACGGTCGATGCGCTGCTGAAGCCGGAAAACAAATCGATGCTCTCGTCGGTTCTGACTTACCACGTCGTCGCCGGAAACTGGTCGGCGAAAGACGTGATGAAATTGATTAATAAAGGCAACGGCAA
>JALZHR010000517.1 GCA_030860665.1 Acidobacteriota bacterium | reverse complement strand
CTGCCGTTGCGATAACTGTTCGGCGTCGTGCCGGGAACATATGTGATAAGGTCGGAAACCTGCCTGAAATTCTGCTCGCGGATGCGCTCCGAGCCGATAACCGTAATGCTGCGCGGCGTTTCGCGAATCGAAACCGGCAACTTTAAGGTCGATTCGACCGCCATCTCAGCGCTGTCCAGAACGATTGTCACCGACTCGCTGACTGCCGACGGCGCGAGCGTCAAATCCGAACTCTGTTCGGGCGCGGACAAAACGATTTCCCGCTCGACCGCCGTAAAACCGTCTTTTTCGACCGTCAAAACATATTTCCCGAAAGCCAGATTCTTAAACGAAAAACTGCCGTCCGTGCCCGAGACAATTTCGCGCCTGCCGCCCTTCTCGTCGCGCAAAACGATTCTGGCTTCGGGAATAATCGCTTGATTTTCATCGGTGACAATGCCCTGCAAAACGCTCGTCGTCGAAATATTCTGCTGCGCCGAAACGACGGGCGCAAAACAAATTGCGGCAAAAAGAAAAAACAATCCGAAATTAAATAAATGCCGCCTTCTTTTTGATACTTTCATACCATTTGAAACTCCTTCTATAAATTCGGAAATCATCCGAAATCGCCTTCTTCCGGCACGGGCTCTCATCCTTTGAAAAACAACTTAAATCTCAGCTGCGGCAACGGGCTTTACCGCACCTGTCACAAAAATTAAATTTTATGAATGTGAAATTGAAAATCGTTTTCAATAAGAATCGAATATATGACAATGAGAAAAGACTGTCAAACGCGAGGAGTTATTTCGTCGGGCGACAAAGTTAGTGACAAACATTGTTTTGATATGTTAGCCTAGACTTTGAGTCTTACCTGGCTCGTTCTCAGCATTCCCGATTTTCCAAGCCGGATTAGCCCGAACTTCAATATGGAAAAACTGAACGAATATCTGCAAACGCTTCTTTCTACGTGCAGTTACGAATTACATCTGGAACCGAATAAACAACCTTTCGTCGTGGCGGCAAACGGCGCAACCAACATCGCCAACACGCCGCTTTTGGGAACTCAAATCAGCACGATGATTTTTCCGCTGATTCCGGTCAGCGTTCGCCAGGAATTGCCGAGCCGTCCCGAGGTCGAATTTACGCACGCGCACAATCTCGGCGATTTCAGTTTTCTGGTCAAAAAATCGCCCTCCGGCTTCAACGTCACGATTCGCCCGGTTCTCTCTTCGCCCGCCGTTTCCCTACCACCCGAGCGCGACGCTAATAAAGCGTCCTCGCCGATATTTAACCGCACGGCAAACGACGAGCCGGTTTCCTACGCGACCGAGCAGAATAATTCGGCTTTAAATCAGGAGCAGCCGGTTTCGCCCGTCGCGGCGGAAGCAGGCGACGAGATTTTTTCGTTTGAAAGCTCTTCCGCCGAGCGCGAGCAGCTTTCCGGTTTCGCGCCCGTCGCTTCCTTCTCGCCCGAGATTATCGTCGAAGAGCCTCAAGCCTCGTTTGAAGATTCGGCTGCGCTGCTGCCCGCTCAGCAGATAGAAATCGTCTCGATCAATGACCCGGAATTCGTCACAACCTTTTCCGATACATCGAGCTACGAGCCGCCCGGACGCCGCGATGATTTATACCCGCAAGCCGAGGTTTACAATCCGCCGCAGAATAGTTTCACACAGCAGCAGACCAGCTTTTCACAGCCGTCCTATCAATCCGAACAAGCATTTGAACAATCTCAATTCGTCGAACCGTATGAGGAGCAGCAGCCGCCGCAACAGCCGCAACAGCCTCAGCAGCAGCAGCAGTTTGCTCAACCGCAATACGCACAGCCGGTTGCTCAGCAGCAATTCGTCGCGCCGCCGATTCAGCAGTTTTACGCTCCGCCGCAACAGCTGCCGCAGGAAGCGCCGCCTGCGAGTTTCGTCGCCGCTTCCGCCAATCCGCAGGCGAGGGCGAAAATGGACGAGATGTTCCGGCAGATGGCGGAAATCGGCGCGTCCGATTTGCATTTGTCGGTCAGTATGCCGCCGATGGTGCGCAAAGACGGCAGGATACAGCCGCTGCGCGCCGGAGAAGATGCGCTGACGCCCGACGCGATGCGCCAGCTTCTGACCTCGATTATGCCCGCGAAAAATCAGGAAGAATTCGCCCGCCGCAGCGATTCGGATTTTGCGTATGAAATTCCGGGCTTGGCACGTTTTCGCGCCAATATCTTTATGGACAGAAAAGGGATGGGCGGCGTTTTCCGCATCATTCCGACGAAAATCCTGACCGCCGAACAGCTCGGGCTGTCGCCCGCGATTATGCACCTATGTGAATTGTCGAAAGGCTTGGTTCTGGTCACCGGTCCGACCGGAAGCGGAAAATCGACGACGCTCTGCGCGATGATCGACAGCATCAACCGGCGGCGCGAAGAACACATCATCACCATCGAAGATCCGATTGAGTTCACGCATGAAAACCAGAAATGCCTGGTCAACCAGCGCGAGGTTCACAATCACACCGAGAGCTTCAAAGACGCCCTGCGCGCTGCCCTGCGCGAGGACCCGGACATTCTTTTGGTCGGCGAAATGCGCGATTTGGAAACGATTTCGATTGCGATGGAAACGGCGGAAACCGGGCATCTCGTCTTCGGAACTCTGCACACGACGACCGCCGCCTCGACCGTCGACCGTATCATCGACCAGTTTCCCGCCGACCGCCAGCAGCAGATTCGCGTGATGCTTTCGGAATCGCTGAAAGGCGTTATCTCGCAGACGCTTCTGCCGAAAAAAGGCGGCGGGCGCGTCGCCGCGCTGGAAGTTTTGATTGTCACGCCCGCGATTTCAAATCTGATTCGCGAAGGCAAAACCTTCCAGATTCCATCGGCGATGCAGACCGGCAGGCAGCACGGAATGGTGATGCTCAACGACGCTTTGTTCGCGCTGGTACAGAAAGGCTGGGTCGAGCCGATGGACGCCTTCATCAAATCGGTCGACAAGGCGAGTTTCGAGGCGCTTTTGCAGCGCAACGGCTTCCGGCTTTAAATTCATTAATAAATCGCAAGGCGCGGCGGGCAGTTTACCTAAAAACTGCCCGCCGCTTATTATTTACTGTAATAAAAAAACTTCTATCCTTTTCGCCGGAAAGTTATTATAATATGACCGCTTTTTTCAAAATCAATCCGGCTGGCTGACAGATAATAATATGACTCCTGAAATTTCACCCCAAAAACGTTTCGGCGATATTGCCCTGTGTCTTTCGGGCGGCGGCTACCGCGCGGCGGCGTATGCGCTCGGCACAATCGATATGCTCGACGAACTGGATTTGCTGAGGGACGTAAAGCTTTTTTCCACCGTTTCAGGCGGCACTTTTACGGGAATGACTTATGCCGCCTGGCTCAGCGAAAATAAAACTTACGGGCAGTTTTACGATGATTTCCACCAATTTCTGTCAGATACCAATTGCGTCAACAAAGCCCTGAACGGGCTTTATACGACGCCTTCGCCGTCAGGCTCCACAGATTTGAGCCTGATTCGCTCCGCCGCCTCAGTTTATAGCAGAGGGCTTTTCCACGACCGGACTTTCAAACAGCTCCGGGAAATCGTCGGCGACGGAAAGCCTTTCAGGGAGCTGATTTTCAATACGACCGAGTTTCGCACGGGCAATTCATTCCGCTTTCGCGCCAGCCTGGACCCGAGAAGCTTTGTCGGCAATCAGATTTTCGCCGTTCCGCCGCCGGTCGCCGACGAAGCGAGGCTGGCGGATATTGTCGCCGCCTCGTCGTGTTTTCCCGGCGCGTTCGAGCCGATTCGCTTTCCGGACGATTTTCGCTGGACAAGCGCTCTTTCGGCTGTCTGCGATGAATTGAAAAAGGACGTAACCAATCCGGTTAGCGGAAAAGTTTATCCGAACGGCTTTAACGGCGGCGACGGCAAATTCGTTTCCGCGCCCCTGATGGACGGCGGAATTTACGACAATCAGGGCACAGCCAGCGCGGTCTTATCCGACAACACGCTCAGAAAAGACTTTGGAGCAAACTACGGGCTGTTTTTAATCACCGACACCAGCCAGCGCAATGATAAAATGCTTAGTTTTCCCACCTCGCGCGGGCGGCGCGGATGGTTTACGCTGAACACTCTGTTCTGGCTCGCCGCCGGACTTTTTCTATTGGCGGTCGTTAATATCGTCGTGCTCGCCTATTATTTTTTCGCGGGCGGCGACGCGGCAAATCGCAGATGGAGTGAATGGATACTGTTTTTTATCGCGCCGGCGCTCTCGTCGCTGGCAATTATCGGGATATTGATTTGGATTTACAGCCTGTTTTCAAAATTCAAAACCATTACCATTTCAGGAGCTAAATTCGAGGTTTGGGAAATTATCAAAAAATTGGCGCTGCCCGATTTTATCGAGCTGCTGAAAGCCCGCTTCAGCTCGCTTTCGACGATGGCTGGCGGCGTTTTTATGAAACGCATCCGGCAATTGCAGTTTAACGACATTATGAACGACGCCGAACGCGCCAAACTCGTTTCGTTTAATTTGATTTACGATTTGAACCCGACGCAGCCGCGCACGGATTTGTGGGAATTAGCGCCGGATTTAGAGCCGACCGACCAGATGGTCAAAATCTCGAAAAGGTCCGAAGCGATAGATACGACTCTCTGGATTGATGAAGCGGATTTGGATACCCTGATTGTCTGCGGGCAGATAACCACCTGCTTTTCGCTCCTGAAATATCTCTGGAAGCCGTGGCTGAACGAAAACAAAGCTGCGGGGAAAAATCCTCCGCCCGGCATTCCGAAACCGGACGACCCGGCTTCGCCGTTCTACGAAATTTATCAAAAACTACTCGCCAAATGGCTGGAATTAAAAGCCAATCCGCGAGGCTCTCTGCACCGGAAACGGACTGAAGAAGTGGGGGAATAGAGGAGTAGAGGAGTAGGGAAGATTTGTTGAATATGCTCAACGTTTCTCCCCTACTCCCTTTCTCCCCGATTCCCCGCCTTTTTTCCGTCTTTACTTCTCGTAAGGCTTAATCTGCTCGGCGATTTTGGCTTTGTCGCCGACGATGACGATGGTCATCCGGTCTTCCTGCAAATATTTGGCTGCCATTTCCTGCACGTCTTTCGGCGTGACGGCGACCAGCTTCTGCACGTATGTGTCGAGATAGCCTTTGTCCAGCTCGTTGTAATTCATATTTTCGAGCTGAGCGATGACGCCGGTGCGCGTCGAGTTCTGCAAAACGTAGATTCCGACCAGATAATTCTTGATGCCGTTCAGCTCGGCTTCCGACGGCGGCTCTCTGCGCAGGCGGTCGATTTCGTAAAGAATTTCCTTGATTGACGCGCCCGTGACGGCGGTCGTCACGTCGGCGACCTGTATCCAATAGCCGGTTTTGAAGCGATTCCACGCAAAGCTGTAAGGCGAATACGTGTAACCTTTGTTTTCGCGGATATTTGCCGTAATGCGCGAGCCGAAAGAGCTTCCGAGCAGCGAATCCATCACGGTAAATTTCGCAAAATCGTCGTCGGAGACGGCGGGCGCGGGCATTCCCAGATAAATCGTCGACTGCGGCGCTTCCGGACGGTCAATCGTCGTCAGCGAGCGTTTCGCCGCAATTTTCGGAACGTTGCGGCTGCCCGGCGTTCCTTTTTTCCAGCCGCCGAAGGCTTTCTCAATCGCGCTCCTGACAGCCGCCTGATTAAACTGCCCGACGACATACAGATGCGCCCGCGCGCCGCCGTAATAGTTGTCGTAAAAACCCTGAATGTCGGCGAGCGTGTAGGCTTTGACTTCCTCGTCGCGCGGGTTGATTTGCCCGTAAGGATGGTTCGGAAAAACGACCTCGCGGAATTTTTCCCAAGCCTGATTCGCCGCCTGCGTGCGGGCGACCGCCAGCGAGCTGAGCTTGTTGG
>JALZHR010000505.1 GCA_030860665.1 Acidobacteriota bacterium | reverse complement strand
CTGGGACGTTTACCAGCTCATTCCGATGCTGATGGCGCTCGGCATCGCCGTCGTTACGACGTTTCTCGCGATGAGAACGTGGCGATTGCTCGGAGTCGAAAATTTATCTTTCTATCGTTTTAACCTGAAATCGTCGGGCGTGATGCGAAAAGCCGGTTGGGCTTTTCTGAGCTTCGCGCTGCTGTGGCTCGGCTTGAACATTCACAGCGGCTGGATACGCTATCACGAATCGGCTGGCGCGCGCGCCTTTGAAAGCATCAGGATTCCGGACGAGCTCGCTCTGGCGCAGACGAATCCCGCGCGATGGCTCAGCGCGACCGACCGCGAAAACATCGCCGCGGGCGAAAAACATTTCTACACCGCTTTCGATACCGGTTTATTTCTGAATAAACCGGCGCTCTCAAAGCTCGCGTGGATTGAATATCTCTCCGGCGACACGGAGCAAGCCGTCCGGCTGCTCGACCGAGCCGTCGAGCATCAGGAAGGTGAAAGCAAGGTTCTGAGCCTCTATTATCGCGGCGCGATTCTGAATCGCCTGGGACGCTATGAGCAGGGGCTGGCGAGTCTCGAACAGGCGCTGGCTGAGCGACCGGATTTAATCGCCGCTCACGAGGAAAAAGGCGAATCGCTCTGGCAGCTCGGGCGCAGGCAGGAAGCCGTTTCAGCCTGGAACGAAGCCGTCAGGCGCAACGCAAATCTCACATTGGCGAATAATCTGCTCGCCGGAGCTGCGGCGTCGATGGGGCAACACGAGGCAGCCGCCGCGTATGAAAAACAAGCCGAGCAGTCCACTCCGGCAGACCCGCTTTTTTACTGGATAGTCGGGCTGCGCCTGGAAAACGCCGGGATGAACGAGCTTGCCGAAAAACACTTCCAGCGAGCCATCCAGCTCAATCCCGAATTTAAGCGGGCGCGCCGGAATTAGGCGGCGGAAGATTCAAGAGACGGAAATTGAAAGCGCGTCGATAAATTCGGTAAAGGAAATAAAAAAGGCGAGGTTTAATGCCTCGCCCTTTTCGTTTTATCCGTCGCGGTCGTATTTAACGGGCGGCGGAAACCGAAACGCTGATGTGCGAAGGATATTTCGCCGTGCGATAAATGCGCTGAGTCGCAGACTGAAAATCGCTTTCCCCGGCTTTGAAAATATTCTGGACGAACTTCTGCGGGTTGCGGTCGTAGAGCGGAAACCACGTGCTTTGAACCTGCACCATTATTCGATGACCTTTTTTGAAAGTGTAATCGTTGCCGCGCAGGTCAATCACGTATTCCTCGACTTTGTTCGGCTCGATTGCTTCCGCCTTTTCAAAGTTGCGCCGGTAACGCCCGCGGAAAATCTCGCTCGCGACCATTAACTGATAGTTTGCCATTTGAGGGGCTGCCGCGTTTTCAGCCGGATAAACGTCTATTAATTTGACGACCCAATCGCTGTCCGTGCCGGAAGTCGAAGCAAACAGATGCGCCGCGATGTCGCCGGTAATAGTCAAATCGTCAGTCAAAACATCGGACTGCCACGAAAGAACGTCTTTCCGGTCGGCGAGAAAACGCTGGTCGTCGACCAGCCACGTGAACCACGTCGAGCCCTGCACGTAAGTTCCCAAAATGGGTCGCTTGCGATAGGGAACCGGATTAGCCGGGTCGGAGACGTATGAATCGAAGCCTTCGCCCGCGACGTTCGTTTTCTGAAACGAGACTTTGCCGCCCGCCTGCAAATATAATTCGCGTTTTTGGACATTGCGGGTCGGCGTCCACGAATCGTAAGCCATCCATTTGTTCGTCCCGGATTGAAAAATCGTCGCCTCGGCGAGCTTTAAGCTTCCTTTCCCTTTCAGGTGATACGCGAACCACGGAGCCTGAATCTCGCCGCGAAAATACCTGCCCGTATCGCTGCCGAAATCAATCGCTCCCAAACGTCGCCCGCGCCCGCCCCAGCCGCCGTGATTCCACGGTCCCATAACGAGAAAAACCTGATTGTCGCGGTCGGTTTTTTCAAGCGTTTTGTAGGTGGCGAGCGGTCCGTATAAATCCTCCTGATCCCACCAGCCGCCGACGACGAGCGTCGGAACGCTCGTTTCCTTTAAATAATTAGGCACGGCGCGCTGCTGCCAGAAGGCGTCCCAAGCCGGGTGCGCGGCGATATTGTTCCACGTCGCGGATTTGCCGCCGAGCTTATCCGCCAGAGCGCCGACCGTCTTTAAATCCAGATACCAATCGTAGGCGTCGGGCTTGTCGAGCTTGACCTCCAGCCGACCTTTCGCCGCGTCGAGCGGGTAAGCCCAATCGTGCGCGTAAGTTTGCCGGAAAGCGCCGTGATGAAAAAGGTCGTCGCCCATCCAGAGGTCGCCGATGGGCGCTTGCGGCGAAGAAGCCTTCAGCGCCGGATGCGGGTTGACCAGAGCGACCGAAGACAGCCAGCCGCCGTATGAAACGCCGTAGATGCCCACGCGCCCGTTATTATTCGACACGTTTTTAAGCAGATATTCGATTGTGTCGTAAGTGTCCGTGCTTTCGTCGACGGCTTTCGCGTCGCGGCGGTCGCGCGGCGGGCGCACCATAACAAATTCGCCCTGCGATTCATAACGCCCGCGAATGTCCTGAAAAACGAAAACATACCCGTCTTTGATAAGTTCCGGGCGCGTCCTGTTGAGTAAGTTTGCGCTCCAGTCTTTGACGCCGTAGGGCGAACGCTCGATTAAAATCGGAAGCGCTTCGGATTGATTTTCCGGCGTAAAAATCACGGTAAAAAGCTTCACGCCGTCGCGCATCGGAATCATCGCCTCGGTGCGTTTAAACGGTGTGGTGT
>JALZHR010000475.1 GCA_030860665.1 Acidobacteriota bacterium | reverse complement strand
TGCTGCGCGAGGTATTTGGCTTGTTCCTCGTCGATTTTTCCGCGCAGCTGCCCGAGATAAAGCGCGAAAAGATAAAGCGCAATCATCTGCGAGGTAAAGGCTTTGGTCGAAGCGACGCCGATTTCCGGTCCGGCGTGCGTCAGGATTGTGCCGTCCGCCTCGCGGTGAATCATCGAGCCCTGCACGTTGCAGACCGCCAGCGCCTTGCAGCCCGATTGCCTGGCTTCGCGCATCGCGGCAATCGTGTCGGCTGTCTCGCCCGACTGCGAGATGACGATTAACAAGGTGTTTTCGTCCAGCACCGGGTCGCGATAGCGAAATTCCGAAGCGTAATCGACCTCGACGGGCAGCCGCGCGAGCTGTTCAATCATATATTTTCCGGCGAGCCCGGCGTGCCACGAAGTTCCGCAGGCGGCGATTTTGATGGACGTGACGTTTCTGAATTCTTCTTCGGAGATATTCATCGCATCCAGATAAATATTGCCCGTGTCGAGCGAAATCCGACCGCGCACGGTGTCGCGGACGGCGCGGGGCTGCTCGTAGATTTCCTTGAGCATAAAATGTTTGAAGCCGCCCTTTTCCGCCATAATCGGGTCCCACGTGATGCGCTGCTGTTTCGGCTCGACCAGATTGCCGTCAAAATCCGTGACGCGCACCGAATCTTTCGTCAAAACGGCGATTTCCTTTTCGCCGAGATAGAAAACGTCGCGCGTGTGCTGCAAAATCGCGGGAATGTCGCTGGCGACGAAAAATTCGCCGTCGCCCAAGCCGATGACGACCGGCGGACCTTCGCGGACGGCGATAATCATATCCGGCTCGTCCGCCGAGATAATCGAAAGCGCGAAGATGCCGCGCAAGTGCCGCACGGTTTTCTGCACGGCTTGCTCGAAACCGAGATTGTCCGATTTCATAAATTCTTCAATCAGATGCGCGACGATTTCCGTATCGGTTTCGGTCTTAAACTGATGTCCCTGCTCTTTGAGGCGCTCTTTCAGCGGCAGGTAGTTTTCGATAATGCCGTTGTGCACGACGACGATTCTGCCCGTACAGTCGCGGTGCGGGTGCGCGTTTTCCTCAGTCGGTCGCCCGTGCGTCGCCCATCGCGTGTGACCGATGCCGTAGTTTCCGTCGAGCGGGCTGAGGCGAATACATTCTTCGAGATTTCGCAGCTTGCCTTCGGCGCGGCGAATTTCGAGGTCGTTGTTTTCGTCCACGACGGCAATGCCAGCCGAATCGTAACCGCGATATTCCAGCTTTCTTAAACCGTCGATGATTAACGGCACAACTTGTTTATTTCCAACGTATCCAACAATTCCACACATAATTTTCGTATTAAAATCAAACTGATAAAACTATCTATCTTTCGTTACTGAGAGCCGAAGACACGCTTCTGACCGTTTCGCCGGGTTAAACTTATCCGCCGGCGGCACCGAGAAAAACTCTCAGGATAACGCCGAGCGTCCACAAAACCACGCCGGTGATTGACAGGACTTTTCCTATCTGCGCCATCGCCTTCTTACCGGCTTCGACCTGATAAATATCAATATTGACAAGAACTTCCTGCGCCGTAGTATAGCCGAGATAGCCGAAAATGGGCGGGCAGCAGAAAAGACTCAAAATACCGAAAACCAGCGCTTTAGTTGCGTCCTTTCTTATCTCTGCGGCGTAAAATTCACGAGTTCCGTCGCTGAATATTGTGTCGTTCTCCGGCGGCGGCGGTGGCGGCGTCCATTCCTGATTGTTCATTTTGTCATCTCCTTAAATTTAATTTTCCCGTCGCGCATTGTCTTAGTTCTAAGAATCCTGAACGTCGCTCTGTCTGAAACGTGCGGCGGCATTCTTTTTAAAGCGAATGATAAATCTGATGCACGACGATTAAAATCGATTCTTCCTCGGTGGCTTCAAGCGCCGCTTTTTTCAGCTCGTCGGCGTATTTTGAAATCGCCTTGAAATTTTTCTCGAAATCGAACGGCGTGTCGGCGTAAACCAGATTTATTTTGTCGGCGTCCCGTTCCTCATCTGAAGAAAGATACAATCCTTTGATGTTTTCAATAAC
>JALZHR010000437.1 GCA_030860665.1 Acidobacteriota bacterium | reverse complement strand
GTGCCTGACGCTGCTGGTCAACGTGGTGGTGATGGGCGTCGGCGTCAGTCTCGCGCTCGTTTTCGTCGGCGGCGGGCGGCTGGCGATTTCGATTTGGGGCGCGGTTTTCCTGATTTTTCTGGAGCTGGCGATTTTAACCGCCGTCGCTATTTTGTTTTCGTCGTTTTCCTCGCCCGCCTTAAGCGCGCTGCTGGCGTTTTTCGTTTTCGTCATCGGGCATTTCAGCGCCTCGTTGCGCGATTTAGCCGAGCATTTAGGCTCGACTTTGGCGAAAATCGTTTTCGGCTTTTTGTATATCATCCTGCCGAATCTTTCGCATTTCAGCTTTATCACAAACGCCGCGCACGCCGACGTGCCGAACGCCGCGATGCTCGGCGGCGCGTTTCTTTATGCGATTGTCTACGTCGTGATTTTGCTGACAATTACGACGCTGGTTTTCAGCCGTCGAAACTTTAAATAATGGAAAACGGAAAATGGAAAATGGAAAATTTTTAACCGGTATTTTCGGTTTTCCGTTTTCCGGGCGTTCTCGTTGTTTTTATGAAATCGAATCAGGCAAAAATTATTTCGGCAGCTGCGATAATCGTTTTCGGTTTCGCGGCGATTTTCGCTCTGAGCCGTTTCATCGAGACGAATCGCCCGCCTCTGCCCGCCGGATTTGAAGATTCGGATTTGGCTTATCAGGGCGCGAAGCTGAAAAATTACAGTCTCGGCTTTAACGGCTTGCTGGCGGATTTGTATTGGATGCAGGCTTTGCAGTATATCGGCAACAAGGCGCTCAAAAGCAAGGAAAAGGTCGATATGGAAAATCTGCGCCCGCTCAACCCCCGCCTGCTTTATCCTCTGCTCGACAACGCGACCGACCTCGACCCGCAATTTACGACCGTTTATTCATACGGCGCTATCGTGCTTCCGGCGATTGACCCGGAGCAGGCGATAAAATTTACCGAAAAAGGCATTCGCGACAATCCGAACGCGTGGCGGCTTTATCAACATCTCGGCTTTATCTACTGGAAAACCGGCAATTACGAAAAAGCCGCCGAAGTTTACGGCGAAGGTGCAAAGCTGGCTGGCGCGCCCGCGTGGTTGCAGCTGATGAGCGCGCGATTGAAAGCCGAAGGCGGAAACCGAGCCGTCGCCCGCGAAATTTACCGGCAGATGCTCAGCGAAGCCGAAAACGCGGAAGTCGGAGAAAACGCGAGGATTCGGCTCTTACAGCTCGATTCGATGGACGAGCGCGACGCAATCCGCCAGGCGCTGGAAAATTTCAAAGCGAAGAACAATCGCTGCGCCGCCAACTGGCGCGAGCTTTTGCCGCTGCTGCAAACCGTAAAGCTGCCGGACGGCAAAAGCTTTCGCGTCGATAACGCTTCAAATCCGGTTGACCCGACCGGCGCGCCGTATCTTCTGGATAAGGAAAACTGCGACGCGAAATTGGACGCGGAAAAAACCAAACTGCCTTTGCAATAAGAAATAACGGAAAATGGAAAACGGAAAATGTATGAAAGGTCTTTTAATTTTCCATTTTCCGCTTTCCGTTTTCCGTTTCTCAGATTTTATTTATGAACTACATTGTCGAAATCGAAAATTTAACGAAAGATTACGAAACCGGATTCTGGAAAAAGAAAAAGGTACGCGCGCTCGACGGGTTGAATTTGCAGGTCGAAGGCGGTCAGATTTTCGGATTTCTCGGCGGAAACGGCGCGGGCAAAACGACGACGATAAAACTGCTGATGAGGCTTTTGTTTCCGACCGCAGGCACGGCGCGCATTCTGGGGCGCGACATCGGCGACGTGAAAATGCACCGCGCGATAGGCTATTGTCCCGAAAATCCTTATTTTTACGATTACCTGACGGCGCGCGAGCTGATGATGTATTTCGGCGAGCTTTTCGGCTATGACGCGCAGACGCGCAAACGAAAAACCGAAGAATTGCTGGCGCGCGTCGGCTTGCCGGAAAAAGACTGGAAAAAACAGCTTCGCAAATTCTCGAAAGGAATGCTCCAGCGCGTCGGCTTGGCGCAGGCTTTAATCAACGACCCGGAAATCGTTTTTCTGGACGAGCCGATGAGCGGGCTTGACCCGATTGGCAGGCGCGAGATTCGCGAGCTGATTTCGGACTTGCGCGCGCGGGGCACGACTGTTTTTATGTCCACGCATATTCTGTCCGACATCGAAGCCCTGTGCGACCGCGTGGCGATTATGCGCGGCGGAAAATTGGCGGCGACCGGAAATCTCGACGAATTATTGACGCAGAGCGGCGAAACTCAGGGCTTTGAAATCAATTTGAAAGGAATCCCGGCGGAACAGGTTAGCGGGAAATTAGCCGGTATCGACGGTGCGAGCATTCACGCTAAACCGAACGGCATCAGCATTCAGGTTCTGACCGAAGCGGACGTGGAAAAAGTCCTGGACATCTCGAAAAACTCCGGCGGGAAATTGATTTCCGTCCAGCCAGTCAGGCAGTCGCTCGAAGAATTATTTGTCAAAGAAGGCAAATTAACTGAGAACTGAGAACTGATAGTGAAAGCAAAACAACTATCAGTTCTCAGTTCTCAGTTCTCACTTCTCAGTTATTCCGCTCTTATTGCCGTTACTTTCCAGCGAATCATCGCGCGGTCGTCGTCCTTGCTGAAGCCTTCAATCATCACGCTGACCGGCATAGTTTCATTAGGCTCGAATCTTTCCTTCTGATTCGGAACGACTATCAGGGTTTTTTCCTTAACCGGCTTTTCGAGCTGGTCGATAACCGTGGTTTTGATTTCCAGCCCGGTCAGGGTTTTGCCCGTGAAATTGCGGATTTTGCCGCGAATAAACATAGTAATCGTGCCCATTCCGGTCGGCGACTGCATCGTGTTGTTCTCGTCGGTCTGAATGACGATTCTCTTCGTCAGGGCTTCAAACTCCGGCGTTCCCTCGCGCACCGCGCCTTCCAGCTGCGTTTGCTGCACGGCTTGTCTCGACGTGCAGGTCGAATAAAATCCGGTAGTGCTGATAAACAATAAGATTGCGACGATTACCGTTCCGATAAATTTCTTGCTGCCGTTTCCAGATGAATCCATAACTATTCCCCTTATCTGTCACTTAGATGGCGGTTTTGGAAAAAAGTTCCATGTAAGTTAGCATTTTAAGAAAATTATCAAACTTATGAAACCCGAACTTATCGAAAACAAGCCGATTTACAAAGGAAAAATTTTTGAAGTCTCGCTCGCCACCGTCCGCGAGGAAGATATAACGTATGACCGCGAAATCGTCTCGCACAACGGGAGCGCGGTCATCGTACCGGTTTTCGCCGACAAAACCGTCGCGCTGGTCAAACAATATCGCCACGCCGCCGGAAAATATCTGCTGGAAATTCCCGCCGGTTCGCTGAAAAAGGGCGAAGACCCGCAGCTCGGCGCGGCGCGCGAGCTTGAAGAAGAAATCGGCGTCACGGCGGCAAACATCGAAAAGCTCACCGAATTTTACGTTTCGCCCGGTTTCCTGTCGGAAAAAATGCACGTTTTTCTGGCGACCGATTTAACCGAAGTCGGGCAGAATCTCGAAGAAGACGAATTGCTCTCAATCGAAAGATACGATTTCCCGACGCTTTTCCGGATGATTTCCGAAGGCGGATTTGAAGACGCCAAAACGATGGTCGGCTTGATTCTGGCAGGCGCGCGTCTCGGCTTCGCCTTCTCAAAATAAAATCAAGAGGTAGAAATAGTTAAATAATTGTAATGCAGTGCTGCATAGTCTGCGCCCATAATCGTGTTATACGTTGAATTGTGTCAATCATTGATAGACAATTCTCACAAAATCCTTCTTTAAAATCGTGATTTTCATTGAATTCATCCGCTGTTTGCATTGGATTTGTCAATCCTGGGTTGACAATACTTAAGGTTTTTCGATATTCTATCAGTTCGCGTTTTAGCGAAAATTCCAAACAGAGTAGCACTTATGAGTACATATTTTCCCAGCGGAAAAGGGCTGGCAGAAAATCGCAAATGGTTTGTGGTTGATGCGAGAGGCAAAACGGTAGGACGTCTGGCGACGGAAGTGGCGCGTATTTTATCGGGCAAAAACAACCCGCAATGGACGCCGTTTATCGATATGGGCGACCACGTGATTGTCATCAACGCCCGTCACGCCGTTTTCACCGGCGCGAAAACCGAGCAGAAGGTTTATCGTCACCACACGCTTTACCCGGGCGGCTTGCGCGAAATCTCGGTCAAAGACCAGTTTATCAAACACCCGGAGCGCGTGCTGGAGCTGGCGATTAAGGGAATGCTCCCGAAAACCAAGCTCGGCAAAGCGATGGCGAAAAAACTGAAAGTTTACGCCGACGCCGACCACAATCACACGGCGCAGAAACCGGAAACCTTAGAGTTATAAATTTTAGATTTTCGATTTTAGATTTTAGATTGGAAGCGGAAACAAATTAAGAAATTTTCCTTATCCAATCGAAAATCGGCAATCGAAAATCGCAAATTCAGTTATGGCAGATATTCAATATTACGGAACAGGCAGAAGAAAAACTTCGACGGCAAGAGTTTATTTACGTCCGGGAAACGGCGAAATCAAGGTTAACCGGCGCGATTTCGACACTTATTTCCCGAATGAAGCTTTGCGGATGATTATTCGCCAGCCGCTGCGCTTGACGGACACGGCTGAGAAATTCAACATTCTCGTCAATGTCGACGGCGGCGGCGTCGCCGGTCAAGCCGGCGCGGTGCGTCACGGCATCACGCGCGCTTTGATGGAATATAATCCGGATTTGCGCTCGACCTTGAAAAAGGCAGGCTTGGTCACCCGCGACCCGCGCAAAAAAGAACGTAAGAAATACGGACAGAAAGGCGCGCGTAAACGCTTCCAGTTCTCGAAGAGATAATTACTGCATTTATCATTTACCATTTATCATTTATCAATTTTTGTTCAATGGTAGATGTTAAATGATAAATGTAAAACCATCACCAAAATTCATTGGTTTATCGACTTGATTTTGGTGAGTACAGAAACCAATAAGGAGAGTAAGTTTTGGCTACAGTTACGATGAAAGAACTCCTCGAAGCCGGAGTTCACTTTGGACACCAGGTTCGCCGTTGGAATCCGAAAATGAAAGAGTATATTTTCGGAGAACGCAACGGCATTTATATTATCGACCTGCAAAAAACGCAGAAATTATTTCGCGATGCGCTGAATTACGTGCAGTCGTCGCTGGCGGAAAGACCGAATCAAACGGTGATGTTCGTCGGCACGAAGCGCCAGGCGCAGGACGCTATTAAAGAAGAAGCCGAACGCTGCGGACAGTTCTACGTCAACAATCGCTGGCTCGGCGGACTTCTCACGAACTTTCAGACCGTTCAGCAATCGGTCAAGAAAATGAAAGACATCGAAGCGATGAAGGAAGACGGTCGCTACGAGATGCTGACGAAAAAAGAACGCCTGCAAAAAGACCGCGAATACGAAGGCTTGATGAAAAACTTAGCCGGAATCAAGGATATGAAACGCCTGCCCGATATGCTTTTCATCATCGACGTGCGCAAGGAAGAAATCGCCGTCGCCGAAGCCAATCGCCTCGGCATTCCGGTCGTCGCGGTCGTCGATACCAACTGCTCGCCGGAAGGCATCGACCAGGTGATTCCGGGCAATGACGACGCATTGCGAGCTATTCGCCTTTTCGCTTCGCGCATTGCCGACGCGATTATCGAAGGCAAGCAGATTGCCACCGAAGGCGGCGTAGCGGTCGATACCGCAGCGGCGGCGGACGAAACCGAAGAAGAGCCGATTGAGCTGGCGACGATTTTAACCGCCGATAAAGGCTTCGGCTCGGCTGAGCGGACGCATCAGGACGCCGATGCGGCAATTGCCGGTGAAAGCGCGAAGAAAGTTGCGGGCGCAGACGGCGGCGGCGATACGATTCATTCCGACCTTGACGCCGGAATACTGGTTTCCGACGCCATTCAAAACGCGACGGACAAAAACGCGCCGAAAGAGGAAAGCACGGAAGCAACCGCTAGCTAACTGAATTAAAATCTTATTTTGAAAGCGTAGCTTTAAACCGTGAAACAGTCGGCGGCTACGCTTTTTTTGAAGCTATTAGCTGTTAGCAATTAGCAATTAGCTATTAGTTATAATTTTAGTAACGGATATAATTTATAAATCTTTGAAATTTTCGATAAACGGCAAAAAGCTAATAGCTGATTGCTAAAGAGATGGAGATTATTATGGCAGAAATTACAGCAAGTGCAGTGAAATCCCTGCGCGAGAAAAGCGGCGCGGGAATGATTGATTGTAAAAACGCTTTGGTCGAAGCGAACGGCGACGAAAACGAAGCGATGGAAATCCTTCGCAAAAAAGGAATGGCGACCGCCAGCAAAAAAGCCGGTCGCGTGACGGCGGAAGGCGCGGTCGGCTCGTATATTCATATGGGCGGCAAAGTCGGCGTGCTGGTCGAAATCAACTGTGAATCGGACTTCGTCGCGCGCGGCGAAGAATTTCAGCAGCTCGTCAAAGACGTGGCGATGCACATCGCCGCCGTCGACCCGCGCTTTGTCAGCCGCGAAGAAGTTCCGGGCGACGTTTTGCAGAAAGAGCGCGAGATTCTGATGGAACAATTGAGAAACGACCCGAAAAACGCGAACAAGCCCGAAGATGTTTTGAACAAAATCATCGAAGGTCGGCTGAACAAGTTTTATGAAGAATCGGTTCTGCTCGACCAGCCATTCGTCAAAGACCCGTCGAAAACGGTCGGCGAGCTGGTGACGGAGAAGATTTCGTCGATTAAGGAAAACATCTCGGTTCGTCGCTTTGCCCGCTTTAAGATGGGCGAGGGCATCGAGAAAAAACAAGACGATTTCGCTTCGGAAGTCGCCTCGATGGTCGGCGGACAATAAATTTTCGTAAGGCTCAAGGTGAAAAACTTTGAGCCTTTTTTGTATAGTAATAAATTATGTCTACTTCTTCGGCAGCCGAATCGACTACCAAACCGGCTTTTCAAAGAATTCTGCTCAAGCTATCGGGCGAAGCCCTGATGGGCGCGCAAAATTACGGCATCGATACCAACGTCGCCGAATCGGTCGCCGGAGAAATCAAGGCGATTTACGATTTGGGCATCGAGCTGGCGATTGTCGTCGGCGGCGGAAACATTTTTCGCGGCGTCTCGAAATCAGCCGGAAATATGGACAGAGGCAGCGCCGATTATATCGGGATGCTCGCCACGGTGATGAACGCCGTCGTTTTGCAGGACGCCCTCGAACGAATGGAAGTGCCGACGCGCGTGATGTCCGCCATCGATATTCCCGAGCTTGCCGAGCCGTTTATCCGCCGCCGCGCAATGCGGCATCTGGAAAAAAACCGGGTCGTGATTTTCGCCGCCGGAACCGGAAACCCGTATTTCACGACCGATTCGGCAGCCGCCCTGCGCGCGCTGGAAATCAAGGCGGAAGTTATACTCAAGGCGACGAAGGTCGACGGAATTTACAGCGACGACCCGATGACTAACCCGGACGCGACCCGGTTTGAAACAATCTCTTACCAGGAAGTTCTGGAAAAACAGCTGAAAGTGATGGACGCATCGGCGATTTCGCTTTGTATGGACAATAAGCTGCCGATTATGGTCTTCAATATGAAGGAATCCGGCAATATTATGAAAGCGGTCAAAGGCGATTTGTCCATCGGCACGTTGGTTGGAGCCGACGCTTAAGTAAGTTATAATCTTTATTACGTTTTACGAGGAAAATATGAGCGCAGAAAATGTAATCAAAGAAGCAAAGCCGCGGATGGAAGCGGTTATCGAAGATTTCAAACGCAAGCTGGCAAACGTCCGCACCGGACGCGCGACGGTCGGCTTGCTCGACGGCGTGATGGTCGATTATTACGGCACGCCGACGCCGCTGAACCAGATGGCTTCGGTCGCCGTTCCCGAACCGCAGATGCTGACCGTACAGCCGTGGGATATATCGCAGGTCAACGCGATTGAAAAAGCGATTATCGCCGCAAATTTAGGATTTAATCCGTCGAACGACGGCAGAATCGTTCGCCTGCCGATTCCGCCCCTGAACGAAGAGCGCCGCCGACAGCTCGCCAAGCAGGTTCACGAAATTGCCGAAGAACATCGCGTGGCGATTCGCAACGTCCGCCACAGCTCGAACGACAGCCTGAAGAAATTATTGAAGGACAAGGCGATTTCCGAAGACGCCGAGCGCGACGGTTTAGACCAGGTGCAGAAACTGACGAATACCTACGTCTCCAAAATCGACGAGCTGGCGAAAACGAAAGAACAGGAAATTATGCACGTCTAAATCAATTACGAATTACGAATTAAAAATTACGAATAATTTTGACCTTTTACCTTTGACGGATTGAGCCGGTTCAAAGGTAAAAGGTCATCTTTTTAATTGGCAATTCGTAATTTTTAATTCGTAATTGACTATTTCGGCATCGCAAAAACGTCGTCCGCGATTTCGGTATTGACGAGAATATCTTTCGCTTTAAAATTCGCGTAGAAGTTTCCCTGCGAAGTTTCCATTCGCTGCGAAAACTTTTCGTTGACGAGAACGCCGTCCACGTCGCGGTATTTATCGATGGCGACCGAGGTGGTCAGCATATCGCCGTTGACCTCGAAGCTGGATTCAAATTCCTTCACCAGATTCGTTTTTTCGTCGACGATAAAATCCGTGTAATAGCCTTCAGGCGTGGTGACGCGGAAACCTCTTTTCTTTTTCCATTTTTCCGGCAGCGGCGAAACCGTGTAATCCTTATCGCCGATTCTCCGCATAACTTCCATCCCTATTTTATCCATCGGCAGGCTGAGACTGCCGATATTCGCGTAGTTTTGCTGCCCGTCGTAAATCTGTTTGAAATTAAAAAACTGCGATTGCACGTCGAAGCGAAACTTCGCGCCGGAGATGGTGATGGCAAAGGCGGCGGGAAACGTCTGCGCCGAAGTTCCGGCTGACAGGTCTGCCGTTCCGCGCACGACTATGTTTTTGACTTTTAAAAGTTTATCTCCGCCGTGCGCCGCCAGCGTCGATTTCGCCAAATCGAGCGAGGTCGTATCGGCTGTCGTGGTAGTTGCCGTTTTAGTGCCGGAGACGTTGGCAGTTGTTTTATCGGTTTTATTTCCGGTTTCTTTCTGACCGGTCTGCTGGGCGTTGGCGACGCCGATAGCGGAAATTAAAACCAGCGGCAGAAGATAGCGTTTTTTCATTTTGGCTCCTCAGAATTTTTTAGGAAAGATTTGTTACCCGTAAATACGAAAGATGGAGAGTGAAAGTTCGATTTATTTCACTCTCCATCTTTTTACTCGATTTCAGCCGAAATTACCAGCTAAAACGCGCCTGTAATTCGACGCGCCGATTGCCGGAGCTTAAACCGCCGCCGCCGCCGAAGAAACCGAACGAGCCGCCGGTCGAGACCGATTCGCCGAAAAGCGGCGAATTCAAGCTGCCGACCGGAATGCCGCGATTGTTTCGGTTAAACAGGTTGCTGAACTGAATTCCGAGCGTCAGATTATACGGGCTGTCGGTTGCGCCGCCGGCATTTCGTCCGCCGCGTCCGCCGCCGCCGCCACCACCGCCGCGCCCACCGCGACCGCCGACTGCTCCGCCAAGACCGCCGACGCGATTTCCGCCGCCGCCGCCGACTTGCTGGTCGTTTTGCTGCGGATTATTGGCGGTCGTGCGGCT
>JALZHR010000421.1 GCA_030860665.1 Acidobacteriota bacterium | reverse complement strand
ACCGGGCACGTCAACGCCTATTTTCCGCTCTTCGTGCCGAAATCATTTCTGGAAAAAGAAGAAGAACACGCCGAAGGTTTCGCCAAAGAATGCGCCGTCGTCACGCATTATCGCCTGAAAGCCAACCCGGACGGCAAGGGCTTAATCATCGACCCGAACGCCAAGCTCGAAGAAGAATTAATCATTCGCCCGACTTCGGAAACCGTCATCTGGAACGCGTATAAAAACTGGATTCAGTCGTGGCGCGACTTGCCTTTATTGATAAATCAATGGGCGAACGTCGTCCGCTGGGAAATGCGAACGCGCATCTTTCTACGCACCGCCGAATTCTTATGGCAGGAAGGACACACGGCGCACGCAACCGAAGTCGAAGCGGTCGAGGAAGCCGAAAAGATGCTCGGCGTTTACACGACATTTGCCGAAGAATGGATGGCGCTGCCGGTTTTGAAAGGCTTAAAATCGCCGAACGAAAGATTTGCCGGAGCGGAAGAAACTTACTGCATCGAAAGCCTGATGCAGGACGGCAAAGCCCTGCAAGCCGGAACTTCGCATTTTCTGGGACAAAATTTCGCGCGCTCCTTCGACGTTCAATTCACGAACCGCGAAGGCAAATTGGAATACGCGTGGGCGACATCGTGGGGCGTTTCGACGCGCCTGATGGGCGCGCTGATTATGGCTCATTCCGACGACAACGGCTTGGTGCTGCCGCCGAAGCTCGCGCCCATACAGGTCGTGATTGTGCCGATTTACAAGGGCGCGGAAGATTTGGCGAAAATCAGCGAAAAGGCAATTCCGATTTTTGAAGAATTAAAAGCCAAAGGAATCTCGGTCAAATACGACGACGACGACAAACAGCGTTCCGGCTGGAAATTCGCCGAATACGAACTGCGCGGCGTTCCGGTGCGTCTCGGAATCGGTCTGCGCGATTTGGAAAACGGCACGATTGAAGTCGCCCGCCGCGACAATTTAACGAAAGAATCGCGCCCGCTCGAAGGAATCAGTGATTACGTCGAGATTCTTCTGGACGAAATCCAGTCGAACATCTATCGGAAAGCCTTGAGCTTCCGCGAGCAGAACACTTTCCGCGTCGATACGTGGGAAGATTTTCAGACGCAAATCGAAAAAGGCGGCTTCATCTCCGCTCATTGGGACGGGACAAGCGAAACGGAAGAAAAAATCAAGGAAGAAACCAAGGCGACGATTCGCTGCATCCCGCTGGACGCGCCCGTCGAAGAAGGAAAAGACGTTTATTCGGGCAAGCCGTCCAATAAACGCGTGATTTTCGCCCGGGCTTATTAATCACCGGCTGAGCTGAACAAAAAAAAGGCGGAAATTCGATTCCGCCTTTTTTATTTCGTTCGGAATTTTTTTAAAAAAGCACCGACGGGCAAAATGCGCCGCGCGGCTCCTGGTATAAACCGCGGCTCATCAGCGTCATCGGAAACATTATCTTCAAGCCGTTTTCCAGACACCAGCGCAGGACTTCGCTGTTGCGGGTCGGCAGCAGAAATCCGGGTCCGGCGTAGACCGTCGCCGCTCCGATGACGGCTTTCAAATCCTCGTTACTCTCGCCGACCGCGTGCCCGAAAAAGCCGGGCGAGGTCGTGTAACCGGAAATTCTGCCGTCGCGCTCGACCGTCATCGCAGCGCCCTGCGCGATACCGTCTCTTAAATCCTGCGTCCGCGTATGCCCGTGAACCTGCAAACAAAGCCGGTCGCAGGCGTCGATGTCGGCTTCAGTCATAGGTCGCACATTACAGCCTTCGATTTTTAAATTCGGCGGCGCGCCCTGAATTACGGAAATCGGCTCGTTCGCGTTGAACCCGAGCTTCGTGTAAAGCGACAGCGAGCGATTGTGATAAGCCGCCTGTAAAAGACGAATCGACGGGAAAGCTTTTTCGTCCGAGCGGCGGATGACGTCTTCCATCAATTTTCTGCCGACCGAGGAATTCTGCACCCGCGGGTCGACCGTTATCGGTCCGACGCCCGAAACACTGTTGCCTTCCCACAAAAAATTACTGCCGACGACGCGCCCGTCCATTTCGGCGACGACCGAATAAACATCGGGACGCGAAAACAGCATCGTCATTAAGCCGATGCCGTTCTCGGGCGAAGGAAAATCGGGCGGAAAATTGTGGCTTTCGGCGATGGTCTTAAAAGCCTCGTAACAAATTCTGCCGCAGATTTCCGCGTCTTCAGGTCTGCCTTTGCGCAAGCTCAAATTCATAACAGTACGTTCTCCCTTTGAAACGGAAAATTATTTCCACTTTTAAAGGCGCAGAATGAATCGCAAAAGT
Source organism: Acidobacteriota bacterium (assembly GCA_030860665.1). Taxonomy (GTDB): domain Bacteria; phylum Acidobacteriota; class Blastocatellia; order Pyrinomonadales; family Pyrinomonadaceae; genus JALZHR01. The sequence continues at coordinate 3,372 of JALZHR010000421.1, read as the reverse complement.
ATCAACCCACCGAAAATATTTAAAAACCTGCGCCAAACTGCGCAAAATAAAATACAATCCTCGTCAAACAAATTAAGTAACCGACAACAATCCAATTCGTCCGGGTGAAATCCCCGCGCCGGCATCCGAAAAAACCGGCGAAAGATTTCAGAAAAAAAACCGCCGTCTGCCTGTCTGTCCGACCTCGTTTACAGGCAAAGCGGTTTTCGACGGACGAATTCGAGCGTTGTCTTTTTTTGCTTTGCAGCCGAATAATCCGTCTCCTGACAGGGAGGATTTTCGGAAATTAAACGCCGCCCACGACTTAAATAAACTAACTAAGGAGCAATTCGCTATGCCAATTGAAAAAGAAACAAGCATTTTAACCGTTGCGACGGTGCGTGAAGGCAGAGACGGAGAAGAAATTCTCTTTAATGAACGGCAGGAGATATTCAAGCTCGCCGGGACGGTCAGAGCGGGCGACGAAGTTTTGAGCCGCCTGCGCGGCGTCATCAAAAAAAGCGAGCCGGTCAGAGCCGTCCTGAATCCGAAAAGAGGTGTCGTCGAAAAAATCGAGACGCCCGACCCGGACGAAGCGAAAAAATTTCTCAAAGAGCGTGTGCTGGAAAAAGAGCCGTCCAAATCGGTCAAAATCAACGTCAGGGAAATTGACCCGACCGTTTTTAACGTGGTTAACGAAAAGCTGAAGTGGGGACCTTTCAATATTTGCCAGAAAATCGTTCCGAATTACGCCAAAGCGAAGGAAATTTTCGATTTCTGCGCGAAGCAGTCGTGTCATCTGCCGGGTCCATATGACATTTCTCCGTGCATTCCGTTTCAATACGTAATCGACGGCTGCTACGCCCGCGCCCACAAGATGCGCTGGATAATTACGAACAAGTATAAATATTGCTGCGAAAAGGTCTTCAGCTTCGCCAACCAGAACTCCGACCACCTGGCGGTCAAAGCCGATAAATGGGGCGGCTGCTGCATCGGTTGGTGGTATCACGTCGCGCCGCTGATTCGCGTGAAGGTCAAGCTCATCGGCTTTAGTTTCACGCTCGCTTACGTCATCGACCCTTCGATGTTCGATAAGCCGGTGCTGCTCAGCACGTGGCTTGCGGCGCAGGAAAATACCACCTGCGACCCGAGCGCCAACGTCTCGATGTATTCTATCCAGCCCGGCTCGGCTTACTCGCCCGCAAACTATCAGGGAACGCAGTTTACAACCGACCCGGATTACTCGAAGACCGACTCGACGCTGCTGGCTTACGCCAATTTGACGAGCTGCTGAGAAAGACGGAAAATCTTTGTGTCCGCTGCCCGGCTCAGCAGCAGCAGCAGCAGCGAAAGGTATTTAGGTAATATGAGTGAAAACGAACAATTTTCGCGAAATATGACAATCGCGCGGATTCTGGAATCGCCGGTTTCGGCGCAGGTCGAAGTCGCTTTTCTCGAATCGGCGCGGTTTTACCGGCTGTCGAAAGAGAATCCGGCGTTTGAACGGATACTCGCCGAGCTGCGGGATGCGATGAACAAAGGGCGAGCCGTCGAAGTCCGGCTCGCCTCGATAACCAGCAATATAATCGAAGACGTCAAGCCCGCAGGCTGAACGTCGCAACAGCCCGAAATCAGTCCTTCAATATTCCGCGTGAAATGACGATGCGCTGAATCTCGCTCGTGCCTTCGTAAATCGTCGTGATGCGCGCGTCGCGGTAATATTTTTCGACGTTGTAGTGGCGCGAGTAACCGTTGCCGCCGTGAATCTGGATGGCTTCGGCGCAGACTCTATTGGCGTTTTCCGACGCGTAGAGTTTCGCCATCGAGCTGAAAACGCCGACGTTTCGCGCGCCCGCGTCCTTCATCGCGGCGGCGCGCAAGGTTAATAAACGCGCGGCTTCCGTCTCTGTGCTCATATCGGCGAGCTTGTGCTGGATTGCCTGAAATTCGGCAATCGGCTGACCGAAAGCCGTGCGGTCTTTGGCGTATCGCGTCGCTTCTTCCAGAGCCGCCTGCGCGATGCCGACCGATAAAGCGGCGATGCCGATGCGACCGTTATCGAGCGAGCCGAAAGCGACTTTCATTCCGTTGCCGACGCCGCCCAGAACGTTCGCCTTCGGAACTTTCACGTCCGTCAGGCTCATCTCGGTCGTTTGCGAAGCGCGCTGACCGAGCTTGTGCTCGACGCTCGAAACTTTTAAGCCTTCCGCGTCGCCGTCAACCAGAAACGCCGTGATTTCCTTTTTGCCGTCGCGCTCGCCCGTGACCGCCATCACCAGGTAAACTCCGGCTACGCCGCCGTTCGTCACCCAGGATTTCGTGCCGTTTAAAATGTAGAAATCGCCGTCTTCGACCGCGCGCGTTTTCTGATTCGTCGCGTCCGAACCGGCTTGCGGCTCGCTCAGGCAGAACGCGCCTAAAGTCTCACCCGTCGCCAGCGGGACGAGATATTTACGCTTCTGTTCTTCCGTGCCGAAGCTCAGAATCGGGTAGCAGCAGACCGAATTCGTGACCGAGACGATGACGGCTACGGACGCGTCGGCTCTGGCGATTTCTTCCAGCGCCAGAGCATAGGAAACCGTGTCGAAGCCCGCGCCGCCGTATTCTTCGGGAATAATCATTCCCAGCAGCCCGAGCTCGGCTAAGCCCGCGATTTGCTCCTGCGGAAACTTTTCCGCCTCGTCATATTCGCGTGCGCGCGTGGCGATTTCGTTTTCGGCAAACTCGCGCACGCTGGCGCGCACCATCTGCTGTTCTTCGCTTAATTCCAGATTCATAAAGTCAATTCTAAAGCGAGTCTGAAAAAATGGAAAACGGAAAACGGATTATGGAGTCGGGAGTCAGAAGATAAATTCTACAGTCTTCCGTCCTCCGAATTTTCCATTTTCCGTTTTCCGTAGTTTCAGTGGAACGTCTTTTGCTTACGGTCTGACTATCCGAAATCTTCTGTATGATTTTTGTGCAGGCGATTTTTAAATTTAAGAACAGGGGAAGGTAGAAAATATGAACGGACTATTCAGAGGACTTATCGCGGGCGCGGCGGCGTGGAAACTCGGCGGCGGACTTTTCTCGATGATTATTATATTTCTCGTCGTCTTCTGGCTGCTCGGAAGATGTTAAAAATGCAAAACGCAAAATGCAAAGTGCAAAATGGAAGAACAGATTCAATCTGAATCTTAAATCCTAATATTTTGCACTTTGCATTTTGCATTTTGCATTAATTAAACCTTGTCCCGCCATTTCAGGACTTCTTCGCGCAGAATCGGGTTTTGCTGGAAGCTGGCGGTTTGTCCCTGCGCGGCGGTCGCGCGCTGGATGTGCCAGTAGGTCAAGCCGAGTTTGCCGACGGCGCGCAGGAATCTTTTCCGCGCGCGATATTTCTCCGTGCCGATG
>JALZHR010000409.1 GCA_030860665.1 Acidobacteriota bacterium | reverse complement strand
AACTGCGAGAGAAGCAGTTCTCGAACAAGGAGTTATTATGAAAACAAACAAATTACAGAGCAAAATCAGATTATTCGGCTTGGCGTTCGCATTACTTTTCGGTATCGGAATCTTGTCGACGACGACCGTCAGCGCGCAAGACCGCGATTATCGCCGCGACGACCGCGACCGCCGCAATGATAACTGGAACGACCGCTACGACAATAACCGCAGCAACAGCTATCGCTCGGCAATGCAGCAGGGCTTCCGCGAAGGCTTGCAGACCGGGCGCGAGGACGCGCGGTCTAACCGCCGCTCCAACCCGATGAGAGCTTATAATCGCGCCCTGAGAGACGCCAGAAGAAGCTACAATTCGCGTTACGGCAACCAGGCTGCCTTTACGCAGGCTTACCGCGAAGGCTTTATGCGCGGCTACAGCGAAGGTTACGACCGCGTCGATGACCGCCGCGACCGCCGCCGCAACGGCTACTAAAAAGTAATCTCTTATTTTGAAGATAACAGGATAAAGGCGCAGTTTCATTCGAGACTGCGCCTTTTTTGCGCCGGGAAAAGCCGTCGCAGCCGATTTTGAAACTGCGGATTTTGCGGGCGGGCAGTAGAAATTTGAGCGGAGTCGGATTTAATATTGAAAAATGAATTTACTTCGCTTTCCGGGCAACATCGTCTGCCTGTCGTTTATTTTGCTGCTGATTGGCGTCGGCGGCTGCGTTCGGGCGCAGAAGGCTTCGTTTGACGTTCTCGGCTACAGAGCGCAGATTGAGCCGGATATTGCGAATCAATCCGTCAAAGGCAGAGTTTTCGTAAAATTCAATTCGCTCGAAAACAATCTCTCGGAAATTCGTCTGAACGCGGGCGCGCTGGAAATCGACGCGGCGCGCGAAGGCAAAACCGCTCTGAAATACGAAAAGCGCGAAAGCCTTTTGATTGTTTCGCTGGCGCGGGCGGCGAAATCCGGCGAAAAGCGCGAGATTGAGATTGAATATCACGGCGCTCCGCGCTCGGGCATCAGATTTTTTCCCGAGCAGCGGCAGGTTTACACGATTTTTTCCACCAGCCAGTGGATGCCGTGCGTCGATGCGCCGGAAGACCGCGCCGAATTTCGCCTGAGCCTGATTTTGCCGAAAGATTTGAAAGCCGTCGGCAACGGTCGTTTCGTCGGAGAGCGCAGTTTGCCGAACAATAAATCGGTGTCCGAATGGGAACAGAAAACTCCGGTTCCGACTTATATTTTCGGTTTCGCCGCCGGAAATTTTCGCGAAGTCCGGCAGAATCACAAGGGCGTTACGCTGCGCTATCTCGCTTCGCCGCAGTTTTCCGAGCAGGAAATCAGGCGGATTTTTAAAGACACGCCCGATATGCTCGATTTTTACGAGAGCAAAGCCGGAGTGAAATACGCCGACGCGGTTTACACGCAGATTCTGGCGGCGGGCAGAGCCGAGCAGGAAATGAGCAGCTTTACGGCGATGAACGAAGATTACGGGCGCGGGGTTTTAAAAGACGAGAAAGAAATCTGGCTCGCCGCGCACGAATTGGCGCATCAATGGTGGGGCAATATGGTTACGAACCGCGACTGGACGCATTTCTGGCTCAACGAAGGCATCGCGAATTTTATGACCGCCGCCTACAAGGAACATCGTTTCGGGCGCGCGGAATATTTGGCGGAAATCGAAAAATCGAAAACACGCTACGAAAGAGTGCGCGACGCCGGAAAGGACAAATCGCTCGTTTTTCCCGACTGGAACAAGCCGACGCGCGAAGACCGCGTGCTGGTTTACCAGAAAGGCGCATACGTGGCGCACCTTTTGCGCGAGGAAATGGGCGACGCGGCGTTCTGGAAAGGCTTGAAGGATTACACGCAAAAATACTGGGGAAAATCCGTCGAAACCGCCGATTTTCAGAAAACGATGGAAAAATCGAGCGGCAAAGATTTATCGGCGTTTTTTAACAAGTGGATTTATCTCGCCCAAAATTAATCACGAAACCGAAACCACAACGACGGCGGCGGCGCGGCTTTATTCAGCCGGAGAATAAGACAATTTGCCCTCGCTGAGCCGCGCCGCCGATGTATACGGGTGAAGCTCGGTCTTTCCCGTCGCGTTGACGATGTGGTATACCGCCGCGCCGCGCGATTTCAGGTAGTCGGCAACCAGCGCCCGGTGACATCGCCACCAGACGGCTTCGGAACACATTACGGCGGCGCGCTTTCGCCGGGCTAAATCCGACAGCCGCTCGATTCCTTTCCGGAACTCCTCGGTTTCCATATAATCGGCGTAACCGCGAAACGATTCGCTGCGCCAAATCGTATTCGGCGAGTCCTTGCGCGGTCGGCGTCTTCCGCCGAGCTCGGGAAACGCCGCGTATTCGATTCCGGCTTCCGCTTCGAGCAGTTCCTGCAGCGACGCCTGATTGAAATGCGGATATTTGCGCGAGGCGGCAAATCGCCTGATGTCGGCTAAAACTTCGATTTGATTAGCGACGAGCAGCCCGAGAAACTTCTCGGCGCTGCGCGTCGAATGACCGATAGTCCAGACATTCAGCCCCGCATACCGGCTTTGTTCGTTGAGCATTCTCTTATCTGCTGATTATAACAGGAAGAACCGGAAGCGAAAGCGACCTTTTTCGGGTTTTGATAATCTGGTTTCACATCTTCGTTAATCGTTGAGCCATTGCGATATATCGACCTGCCAGATATTACGCGAGCCGTTTAACGGGTTGCTGAGACGCGCCAGCAGGTCTTTGGCGTTCTCCTTTTTCTTGGGAAAAGTAACCGGCTCGATTCGCATACTGGTAAAATAGACGGTCTTTCCGTCAGGAGAAAGACACGGCGCATTTTCCGGAGACGCCGAATTGACGGACGCGCCGAGATTGACCGGCTCCTGCCATTTTCCGTCCTTTTGCCTGACGATATAAATATCAGCCGAGCCGACCGTGCCCGGACCGTTAAAAGCGAAAACGATGAATTTCTCGTCAGGCGAAACGCTCGGGTCCATAAACGTATATTTCGGGTCGTTAAAGGGCAGCTTCTCGGCTTTGCCGTAAGCTCCGTTGCTGTAGACCGAGCGGAAGATTGCCGTCGCTTTCTGGTCTTTTTCTATTAACCCCGAAAAATAAAGATTTCCGTTGGCGGCGACCGAAGGATTGTAAATCGTCACGCTCTGGTTAACATCGACGTCGACGTGAACGGCTTCGCTCCAGCCGTCGCCTTCTTTCCGGACATACCAGATATTAGCGCCCGGAAAAGTCCTGCCGCCGGAGGTCGCGACCAGAGGTTTTTCGCCCGGCTTTAGAGGGCGGTTCGAGACAAAGAAAAGCTTATTTCCGTCAGGGCTGACGAACGGCTCGGAATCGCGCCAGACGCCTGAAAAAGAGGCGACCTCGGGCTGCGTCCAGCGCCCGTTTTTCAGGCTCGACACCATAATCGTGTTGTCGCTGAACTGAACGTCGGAGCGCGTGAAATACACCGTTTTCCCGTCGGGCGTAAAAGTCGCGCTGGTTTCCATAAACCCGGTCGAAACGACGTTCGGCGCAAACAACGTCGCCTGCGGCGTCTGTGCCTTTATCGCCGGACTACTAACGACACTTAAAACGCAGAAGAACACAATTGCGATAAATACTTTTATCATTTGAATAATTCCTTTTTGTATTTGATTAAAGAACTCCGGATTGCGAGTTCTCAGGTTCATTTTACGAAATAACTCCGGTAAGGTTTCGCGCGCGGATTTAAACTACAGGCGCGGGACTTCTTCAAAATTAACGGCTGAACAAAATTACCGGCTGAACCGTAAGAGCCGTAATTTCTCGTTATCAAACCGGCTCTTGTTCCTCATTGCCGGATTCGGAATTTACCGAAAAATCGCGGAGAAGCAGTATTTTTTCTCGGAATGTCTTTTTCCGTCTTCGCCGCACACTGTTTCCCTGAAGCTACATAACCTCCCCCAAGTTTAGTCAGCCGAAACTATCTAATAATTATAAGGAAAGAATAAGATGAAACAGATTGCAACGTTTATTTTTATGTTGGCGACCTTAATCGCGATGCCGACTTTAGCGAAGGCGGATTTTGAAGACCGCCTGTTTGACTTCACCGACGATTTTTATCGCCAGAACGGCGTCAACCCGGCAAAAATCATCGGTCGCCGCCAAGGCGTCGCGCCGCTGGCGACGCTCGATACGCCGATGTTCGTTTATCAGAGAAACGTCAGGGCGCTTTTGACTCTGCCGGCTTACAACCACAGCGGCTCGCCCGTCTACTGGACTGTATTGGGCGAGCTTAACGCCGACGGTTTTACCGCTGATGCCGCAGGACGCAGCGCCCGCCGCCTCGCTGACGCTTCGATTGAATACGTTTTTCCGACCAAAGACGGAAATCCCATCGGGCTCGGAAATCTTCGCCAGTCGGTGATGCTCGATATGCGCAACGGCTATCTCAGCAACAACCCGCTCGGGCTTTGGATTCACGTCTGGATCAGCTACACGCCGCGCGCTTTCAGCACCTCGGACGGCAAAAAGGAGCTTGCCGATTTGCAGAAGAGAAACGGTCTCGCGCTGGACGGCACGCCGATTATCAAAACACTGAGCGAAATCGACAAGCTTTACAGCAAAGGACTCATCGCCAAGCGCCTGCGCAGAATGGACGGCTCGGAAGGCGCGGTTTACAGCATCTGCCCGGTCATTAAAGACCCGACCGACGGCGGCATCTCGCCCGACCAGTTTCTCGCCTACACGCGCAAGCCGGACGGCACGCCGCTCGAACCCTTCTTTGTGAATAATTTTAACAGTTTGAAAACTACCTGGAGATGGGCGGACTAAGATTGCCCGCCGCCTCAATACGGCAGATTTCACTTTCTTTCGGCAAACAACAAAGGGCGAAGAGATTTCTTCGCCCTTTTCGTATTATTTAAACGGGCTTGACAACCGCGTTATGATATTAAGCAGTCATTCGTTTTTTTAGATAAGGAGATAATTGATGGAACGATTTTTGGGCAGATATGAGCCGTATTTCTACGCGCTTTTGCGAATAATATCGGGATTTTTGTTTTTGCTGCACGGCACGCAGAAGTTTTTCAATTTTCCGCCGATGCCGAAGGGTATGCAGTCCGGACCGCTGAACGCGTTGATGACGGTCGGCGCGACGATAGAGGTCGTGGCGGGATTGCTGATTCTCATCGGGCTGTTTACGAGCATCGCGGCGTTTATCGCCAGCGGTATGATGGCGGCGGCTTATTTTATGGCGCACCAGCCGCAGGGCGCTCTGCCGACTTCCAACGGCGGCGACGCGGCGGTGATGTTCTGTTTTGTTTTTCTCTATATGGCGGCGCGCGGCTCGGGCGTTCTGAGCGTCGATGCGGCAAGGCGAGGCGATACTGGCGCGACGGCGATGGGCGCGCGAACGTGATATTAAATCGCTTTTAAGGTAAAATTAACACGGTCGGGCAAACAATTTTTTCGATTTATCGTCTAAATAACAATATAAGAATTGTCCGACAAGTGACAGAGGAGAATTATGAACACATACGAAAACACATTCGGAAACAACTCGGCGGCAAATGCCTTGCCGGAAGAACGCGCAAGGTTTATCCGCAATACCTATCTTCATCTGGCGGCGGCGATTTTGGCGTTCGTCGTTCTGGAAGCATTTCTATTCGTCTCCGGCGTTGCCTACACGATTATGTCGGTGATGAGCATCGGCGGCAAATTCTCGTGGCTGCTTGTGCTGGGGGCGTTTATGGGCGTTTCGTGGCTGGCGAGCAGCTGGGCGAATTCGCAGACGTCGAAGCCGATGCAGTATCTCGGGCTGATGCTTTACGTGATAGCCGAAGCGGTGATTTTCGTGCCGCTGATGTATATCGCCGCGACCTTCAGCGGCGGCGACGTGATTGTCAAAGCCGGAGTCGTGACGCTCGGCTTGTTCCTCGGCATTACGTCCGTGGTTTTCATCACGCGCACGGACTTCTCGTTTTTAGGTCCGATTCTAGCAATCGGCGGTTTCGTCGCGCTCGGATTTATCGTGGCGAGCATTTTGTTCGGCTTCAGCCTTGGCAGCCTTTTCGCCTTTGTGATGGTTGCCTTTGCCGGAACGGCGATTTTGTATGAAACCTCGAACGTGATGCACCGCTATCATCCGACGCAGCACGTCGCGGCGTCGCTGACGCTGTTTGCGGCAATCGCGCTGCTGTTCTGGTATATCCTGAACATTTTCAGCTCCAGAGATTAATCGAAAAGAAATTTTTCAGATGCGAAAAGGCGGATTCAATATCCGCCTTTTTTGTTTATAATCAAACGGATGCCCGAAAATCCCTTAACGCGCCGGATTGCGGAATTCTTAATCGAAATCGGACTCGAAATCGTTCCGAAACAACTGGACGAAAAAACGTTTCTGCCCGGCATTTTTATCGAAAACGGGAAAATTTCGGTTGACGAATCGAAGCTCGCCTTTCCCGGCGATTTGCTGCACGAAGCCGGGCATCTGGCGGTGCTGCCCGCCGATTTGCGCGCCGATTTAAGCGATGAAATCGCCTTGCCGGAAGTTGATTTCGAGATAGACGCCGTCGAGGTCGCGGCAATTGCCTGGTCGTATGCGGCGGCTCTGCATCTCAATTTAGACCCGCGCGTCGTTTTTCACGCGGGCGGCTACAAGGGTAGCTCCGAATCCCTGCTGATGAATTTCAGTCTCGGCGTTTACATCGGCGTCAATACGCTCGAAGACGCGGGAATGACCGCGACGGGCGAAAACGCGCGCCGGCTCGGCGTTTCGCCCTACCCGCAAATGCTGAAATGGCTTCGCGATTAAATTCCCGCGGCATTGAAATTAATCGTCGCCCGTCGTTAAACTACCAATATGTGAATAAACAGATACCCGAAAAGCTTTGCGTAAAACTCTCTGCGCGCAGCGCGCAGAGTGAAAATCGGGTTTTTAGTTTCTATTTTTGATTCACGTAAAATATTACGAGCAAGGGTTGTTCAATGTCTTCAAACACCAACGCGCCAGCCGCTAATCCGGCTTCAAAGCTGCCAGCCGTTTTTCGCGCCTTCAGGCATCGCAATTTTCAACTGTTTTTCGGCGGTCAGATTATTTCGCTGACCGGCACGTGGATGCAGTCGGTCGCGCAGAGCTGGCTCGTTTACCGGCTGACCGGCTCGGTCGCGCTTCTGGGATTAATGGGCTTTGCTGCTCAGTTTCCGGTTTTTCTGCTCACGTCTTTCGGCGGCGCGGCTGCCGATAAATACAATCGCCATCGCATTCTCGTCGCCACGCAAACCGCCTCGATGATTCTGGCGGCGATTCTGGCGGCGCTGACGCTGACCGGAACAATCGCGGTCTGGCATCTTTTCGTGCTGGCGTCGCTCGGCGGCGTCGTCAATGCTCTTGATATTCCGACGCGGCAGTCTTTCGTCGTCGATATGGTCGGCAAGGAAGATTTGCTGAACGCGATTGCGCTGAATTCCTCGATGTTCAACGGCGCGCGGATTGTCGGACCGGCAATCGCCGGAATCCTGGTTTCGGCGGTCGGCGAAGCGTGGTGCTTTTTCGGCAACGCCGTCAGCTATATTGCAGTTATTACCGGGCTTCTATTGATGCGAATCGCGCAAAAACAGATTCCCGCCAGCGAAGGCTCGGCAATCGAAAAAATCAAGGAAGGCTTCGGCTACGCGGCGAAAACCGCGCCGGTTCGCGCGCTGCTTTTGCTGCTCGGGCTGGTCAGTTTGATGGGAATGCCGTATACGGTGCTGATGCCGATTTTCGCCGACCGGATTTTGCAGGGCGGCGTGCGCGGGCTGGGAATGCTGATGGGCGCAAGCGGCACGGGCGCGCTGGCTGGCGCGCTGGTTCTCGCCTCGCGCAAAAGCATCAAGGGTTTGGGTCGATGGGTCGCGATTTCGTCGGGCAGCTTCGGCGCGTTTCTGATTTTATTTTCGTTTTCGCGCTCGTTCTGGCTTTCGGCGGCGCTGCTCGTGCCAGCCGGTTTTTCGATGATGCTGCAAATGTCCTCGTCGAACACGCTCGTCCAGTCGATGGTTCCCGACGAATTGCGCGGGCGCGTGATGGCGGTTTATTCGATGATGTTTATGGGAATGGCTCCGCTCGGGGCGCTGATGGCTGGCTCGCTCGCCGGAATTATCGGTGCGCCCGCTACGGTCGCGCTCGGCGGCGCGGTCTGCATCGTCGGCTCGATTGTATTCGGTTTGTGCCTGCCGAAACTGCGCGCAGAGGCGCGCGAAATCATTGTCGCGCTGCAAATGACGGGCGGCGCTCCGGCGGCGCAGGCGTCTTTTCAAGAGCCGGTTCTGGTCACTTCCAAAAAATAAATATTGCAGACGCGGGCGACTTAATTTAGAATGGGCGCTAATTATGCAGAATCAATTAATGAATCAATACGCGCCGTGCCCGAAATGTCGTCAATCATCAGCGCAGAAAGTGTCTTTTACGTGGTGGGGCGGAATTATAGGTCCGAAGCTTTTATCGCACGTCAAATGCGGCGCGTGCGGGACAGGCTATAACGGCAAATCAGGCAAGGACAATACGACGAACATCATTATTTATTCGCTCGTGGCTGTCGGCATCGCCTTTTTTCTGATGCTGGTTCTTTTCTTCGGTCTCGGCGTCCTGACGTATGTCGCGAACAGCAGGTAAAGGCGGTCGAAAAACCACTTGTTCGATTGCCTGAAATTCTTAAAACGGCGATTCGTCGTCTTCGTCTTCGCCGTCGTCGCTTTCGTCTTCAAAGCGGATGCGGCGCTTGATTTTCGGCTGCGATTCTTCCAAATCTTCGCGCCCGACGACGTTTAAAGCCGGGTTGCCGTCCGCGTCTCTGAGCAAAACTTCGATTCTTCTTTCCGCCTGATTCAGCCGCTCCTGGCACTCGCGCGAGAGCCGCACGCCGTCTTCAAACAGCTTGAGGCTTTCTTCGAGCGGCAAATCGCCTTCTTCGAGCCGCCGCACGATTTTTTCCAGATTCGACAAGGATGCTTCAAACGTCTGATTTTTCTGACTCATAAGATAATAGAGTTAACAGGAAGTTGCAGATAGTTGCAGATAGTTGCAAATAGTTAAAAGAAAGTTGCGGAAGACTAAAGTTCTGAAATTTCTTCCAACTTCCTGCAACTATCTGTAACTATCTGGCACTTCCTGCAACTTCCTGCAACTTCCTGGCACTTCCTGCAAACTTACTTAAAAAATCCTTCTTCGATTTTTTTCATTATGTCCTGCAAATTTTGGACGCCGAGTTTTTCGCCCGCTTTTTTGATGCCGCCTTTGGTCGAAGCGGCAATCAGCTCCTGCCCGATTTTTTCGGCGATGCGGCGGGCGAGCGGCTCGTCTTTGATGGCGACGATTTTCCACAAATTGCCGTCCGCCGAGCGGCGCATCGTCACTTCTATTTCGCGTTCGGGAATTTTGCTTTTGACATACGCCACATCGTTTTCGGTGCGAATCTCGACGGCGCGGTCTGCTCCCAAGGCAATCGCCCACCACGGAACGCTTTCAAACGGCTGCGTTTTTTCGCGAATCACGCGCGGCAGTTCCTCTTTGGCGCGCTGTTTGATGGCGGGCATCAAAGGCGCGGCGGTCTGCTTGACTCTGGTAATCTGCGCGGGCGGCAGGTTTCTGCCGTAAAGCTCGACCGCCTTGTCCGTAATCTGCGGCACGAAGCTGTCGACGACCGCTTCGGTATCGACCAGTTGCTCCATTTGCCGGCTGTCGTCGCGCCGCGCCGCATCGACCAGAAGCGCGAGCGAATATTGCGGCGTGCTTTTCAGACTCTGCCAGTAAAAAAATCCACCGATGCCGGCGACGAGCAGAAAGGCGAACAGCAAAATTCCCAGAACGCCTAAAACTTTTCCTAAAGGGCTGCGCTTTTTTCCCGGTGCTGCTTCGTCGTCTTTCGGCAGGTAAGAAACGTTTTCCCGACCATTGCCGTGAACCGGATTTTCCTGTTGCTGCGGCTGTTCTTCTTTCGGCTCGCCTAAATTTACTGTAAAACGTGACATCTGTTTTTTAATTACGAATTGCAGGAAATAATTCATCATTCGTAATTCGTAATTTTTAATTCGTAATTGCGGAGTTTTCTCCGCCGGTTACTCGGTCTTTAAAACTTCCGCTTCAAGTTTCCCATTTGCCAGACGGATTTTCAATTTGTCGTTTGCCTGAACCTGCGCCGCGTCGCGCAAAATTTCGCCCGTTTCGGTTTCCACAATCGAAAAGCCTCGCTTTAAAACCGAGAGCGGCGAGAGCGCATCGAGCGCCGCCATCGTCACATTTAAACGTTCTCCGGCGTCGTCGAGCGCGGCTCGCGCGGCGGACGCCTGCCGCTGTTTGAGCAAAGCGAGACGAGTTTGATTTCCGGAAACCAGTCTCGCCAATCTGACGGGCGAAAGCCGGTTCGTCAAAGCTTCGAGCCGTTTTCCGCTTTGCTTTAATTTCTGCGCGAAAGCGTCCTGCAACCTGTCGCCCGCGTCGTCCAGCTCGTAACGCCAATCCCTGATTTTCTGCGGAAATTCCACGAAAACCGGCGACATCGCCAGCTCCTGCCAGTCCGAGCGCAGATGCAGCAATTTGTAATTGATTATCTGAAACAAATCCTCTGTGCGCTGGCGGATAAACGCCTGAATCTGGTCTTCGCTTTCGGCGACGATTTCGGCGGCGGCTGAAGGCGTCGGCGCGCGCCGGTCGGCGACGAAATCGGCAATCGTAAAATCAATCTCGTGACCGACGGCGGAAATCACCGGAATTTTTGAATTGCGAATCGCCCGCGCCACTCGTTCCTCGTTAAAAGCCCATAAATCTTCGCTCGAACCGCCGCCGCGCCCGACAATCAGGACGTCGATTTTTTCTTTTGCCGTCTTGTTGTATTCGTTTGCCAGCTTGATGGCGGCGGTGATTTCCTCGCCCGCCGTTTCGCCCTGCACGCGCGTCGGAATCAGCGTGACGTGAACCGTGCGCGTTCTTCTGGATAAAACGTTCAGAATATCGTGAAACGCCGCGCCGTTCGGGCTGGTGACGACGCCGACGCGGCGCGGGAAAAACGGCAAATCGCGCTTTAAATCTTCGTCGAACAAGCCTTCGCGCGCCAGCTTCGCCTTGATTTGCTCGAACGCGACTTTCAAAGCGCCTTCGCCGACCGGCTCGAGCGATTCGACTAAAATCTGATACTCGCCTTTCGGCTGGTAAACGCTCAGTTTCCCGCGCACGCGCACTTGCAGACCGTCGAACGGCTGAAAGCGAATCCGCAGATTATTGCGGATATAACAGGCGGCTTTGAGCTGCGAAAAACCGTCGTGCAGCGTGAAATACCAGTGTCCGGAATTGGCGGCGACGAAATTGACGATTTCGGCTTCAATCCAGACGGACGCGAACGAGCGTTCGAGCGCGCCCTTGACCTGCTCGTTCAGCTCGGTCACGGTCAAAGGTCGGCGCTCCTCGTCGTCGAAAAGAGATTTTAAAAGCTGGCTTTTCAAGTTATTTTCCGAATACTTTCTCGTAGCCTTTCCAGACCGTGTCGATGTTGAAATAAAGCTTTAAGGTTTCGTTATTTTCGGGATTCGTCACGGTCAGAACGTCGAATTTGCTGCCGTTTTCGGTAACCAGAGCCTGGCTGCCGCGACGATAGCCGAGATAATTCAGCAAAGCGTATTCTTCCGGCACGTAAATCACTTCAAAAGCCGTTTTGGCGGATTTTCCGTCCCTGCCTTCGATAATCGAATTGATAAGTCCGAGATAGACCTTTTTATGAAATTCCGCCTTTTCGGCGTTCCCGGTTTCGTTGCTGGAAAGGGCGGCGACAAAATGCGCGTTCAGGTCGACGTAGGTCGTTTCCAGCACTTTCTCCGCCGACTTCAGGGCTTCCTTATAATTTTTTTCGCGATAGAACTGCAGCATTTTGCTGCTGTCCTCGCTGCGATTCCCGTAAGGGCTGTAATTTTTCGTCTCGGTGAAAGCGAAGCGCAGTTTTTTGAAATCGACGCTCGTATCGCCCTTTTTCAGCTTCCCGAGCAAATCTTCATAATCCTTAGCCGTCGCCGTCGTTGCGGTCGTCTTTTCCTGCGCGGCTTTGCCAGCTCCAGCTTTCGCCGCGTCCTGCGCCGTTGCCGTAAAAGCAAAAACGAAAAGACTTAACAGCAGTCCGATAAATTTAGTTTTATTCATAAAGTTTCCTTTTTTAAGTGAATTTTGGAGTTAGATGCCCGAAGCGGCGAAAAGTTCCTTCGACGTCTTATTTATTTCGCCGTCTCGGCGTGTTCCAGAATTATGGTGAATTTATTTTCGCGGGCTTCGCGGAAAAGTTTTTTGAGAAATTCGCGGTTTGCGGCGTCAATCAGGTTGTCCGAGCAGAATTTTAATAATTCCTCGTCTTTTGCGTCGGACGTAACCGAGCCTTTCAGGCGGCTGGCGGTCAGGCGAATCATCACCTTGTAGGCGAAGTTTCGCGCGCCGACTTTCACGTTGCTCAAATTCGTGTAGAGCATCATTTTTATCAAGCCGTCCTTGATATCGTTTCGGCTCGGCAAAAGCCCGCGCTGGCTGTGTTTGGCTTCGATTAGATAAACTGTGGCGGGCGGCTCGATTCGCGTTTCGTCGACGGTGAAAAAATATTTTCCGAACAAAGCGTTGGTAATCGTAACTTTGCCTTTCGTGTCGGTCGAAAGGGCTTCTTTCGGCTGCAGGGTCTGAAATTCGCGGGCTTGCGCGCTTTGCGCTTTGCGGCGCGAGAACTCGATGAATTTCTGCGGCGTTTCGGCGAAGTTTATCAGCTCGTTCAGAGCGGCTTCGTCGTGCAGGTAAGTGCCGGTTTTTTTCGAGATTTCGCGGTAGGCGGCGCGGGCTTTTTCAAAAACGGGCTTCAGTTGTTTGATTTCGCGCTCGTTCCATTGGCGCGGCGTCCCTTGAAAAGCGAAAACTTCCTTAAGTCTCGCCAGTATATAGTTGTTGTCGAATTTCTGCCCGGTAATCTGGTCGGCGCGTTTCGTATTTTTTTCGGCTTCGTTGTAATAGGCGAGAATGACGTGAACGTCGAGCAGGCTGAGCAGCGAAATCGTGTCCCACTGCAAAAAATCCCGCTCGCCGCCCAAGCCTTCGTCTTTGACGACGGGAATTATCGTCACTTTTTTCCCGCCTGCGAAAGCGAGCGTGTCGTAAACTCTCTCATACGGGTAGGAACGCGTTCTTTTCGGCGAAATCCAGCGGCTGACCGCGATTTTTTCCTTTTCGTTTGAAACCAGAAACGCGCCGTCGGATTTGTTTACATCGAAATTCTCGAATTTGTATTCGCGCAGGCTGTCGTTGACGAATTGTTTGTAATTTACCTTTTCGATTTCGCCGGAAATCTCGGTGTTTTGAAAATTGAAAGCCGCCCGCCGCTCCGGCTCGTCAAACTGAAAATAAACGATTTCGCGCGCGTCGTTTATCGAAACCTGACCGCTTTGCAGATATTTTTCGGCTTCCTTTTCGGGAACGTCAGTGATTGCGCCGAGATTGACGAACGAGCCTTCGCGATTGGCGCGGACGCGCAGGCGCGGGCTGATGCCGTCGCCCTTTTCGGTCGAATCCGAGCGGTAAGTTATCGTGTAAGCCGTGCGCAGCTGCAGAACAATGTCGTCGTAGGCTTTTTGCAGCTCCGAGAGACGCGTAATCGGGTAATAAATGCCGCCGGAAACCTGCGCCAGCCGCGCGCCTTCGGTTTGCGCCTTCGTCGTCAAGCCCATATAGCGTGTCCGGAGCGGGTCAGCCGTATTGTTCGGGTCGTTCTGCGCTGAAGCGGCAATCAAACCCGACGGAACGTAGAGCGGATAGACGAGCGCGCCGCTTTCCTGAATCGAGCCGAGCAGGGATTCAAACGGCAGAAACGAGCGATTGTCGTCGCCGTCGGACAAGACGACGATTGCCGTCCGCTCGCCCTTGAGCGGGCGCAAGGTATCGACCAGCGAATAGGCGAGCGCATCGTAATATCCGGTTCCGCCGCCCGCGTCGAACGTGTCCAGGCTCTCGGAAAGCCGCGCGCGGTCGGTCGTAAAATTCGAGATGACTTTAACGTCCTCGTTAAAGGTCAAAACGGCGATGCGGTCGCGTTTATCGACCGTATTGATAAAGTTTCGCGCGGCTTTGCGGATAAAATCCACGTAGTTCTCGACGCTGCCCGAAACGTCCAGCAGCAGCAGTATTGATAGCGGCAGCTCGTCCCGGCTGAAATAGCTTATCTCCTGACGGACTCCGTCTTC
>JALZHR010000404.1 GCA_030860665.1 Acidobacteriota bacterium | reverse complement strand
GTCTCTTATGGTCTGCTTTTATATACTTTCTGGGAAACTTCGGAAAACCCTTCGCGTCAACTTTAATGACGGGAATCAATTTTTTCTTGCGCGCCAGCTCGCGGATTTTCGACTGCTGGCTGAGCGTCGGGCTGCCGAGCATTTTCCACGACCACGGCTTGCTGGCGTTGATGATTTTCGAGTATTTGCGGGCGAGCGCAGCCAGCGGGCAGCCCGTTACGGCTCTGCCTCGTGCAGCGCTCGCTCCGGCGGTCGCGGCGCTTCTGGCGCGGGCTGCCGCGCTCAATCTCTTTTTCGGCGGTCTAGGCATTTTTAATTAATTATTCGACCAATCGCTTCCGGCGTCCTTTTCTTCGTTTGCCTCTTCGATTTCCGTGCGATAAGCGAACCACGCGTTTTCGTCGTAATTTTTTTCGGCTTCGTCCCAGGCTTCTTCGGGCACGGCGGGCGTCCATAATTTTTCCAGGCGCTGTTCGGGCTGCGTATTTTCGTCGTCCAGAACGGCTTTGATTTGCGGCTGCTCGTCGAAATTCGGCGCGATTTCAAACATTATCGAAATAAACGCCGTGATGTCTTCGGCGGTCGTCAGCTCGTGGCTTCCGGCGCGCTCGATGCCGCCGCGAACCATCTCGCGCAGAGTTTCGTCGTCGCGCTCGGTCTCGATTCCGGGATGCTCTTCCTTGACGTGCGCGACGAGAAATTCGACGAATTCTTCGTCGCTGCCCATTATCAGGCTGTCCATTTGTTCCTGTCTGATGGTTAACACTTCTTACCGTTTCTCCTCTCGAATTCGTTCCGCCGCTTACCGGCGACAGATAGATAAATCGTTTAGCCCCCGATGATTACAGTCATTTCGCCCTTGACGATTTTATTCGGCGGACCGAGCGCCTCAAGAATCGTGTCGCCCAGCCGGCAAGCCGGAAGAAAATTGATTTGGACGGTTGCCGAGCCGTCAATGACGACGCCCGGACCGTGCGGCGGAACGGGCGACGGCGTCGCGCAGGTGTGGATGTCCTCGCCCGCGCCCGCCGCGCCCGTAATCGCGCTCGACATCGAAGCCAGCACCGCGCCTTTCGTCGCCTGCTCGGCGGCATACGCAGCGGGCGCGCCGGGCGTTCCGGCGGCGGCGACCGTTGCCGCTTCCGCCGTTTTGACAGCCGTATCGGCGGCAGTTTTCGCCGCCTGCAATGCGGCGACGGCGGCGAGCGGAATTCCGCGCCACGCCGGAAGAAATCCGATAAGGACATTCAGGCTGCCCGGTCCGATGGTTAAAACGGGCGGCAGCGGATGAAGAACGTTGTCGGTGGTTCTGGCGGCTGGTCCGGTCGGCATTGTTTTTTCTCCTGATTATCTATCTGATGTAACGGGCAGTGCGGTTTCAAGCAGACCTTCGTTGCCGTTTTCAAAACGAATTAAATTATCGGCGCTTTTCGCTTCGGCGAAAAACGCTTCGACGTTTCCGAAAAAAGTTTTCAGCTCGTCCGCGCGGCAGGTTTGCAGAAATCTGCCGAGCACGCGCGGGTCGTAGTAGCGAAAAAGCATCGGCGTTCCTTTTTCGTCGTAGACGGTTATCAGCGAGCGAAAATGCGCGCGCATCTCTTCTATCGGCTCGCGGCTGTGCAGAAAGATTCCCCAATGTTTTCCCCAGCCTTCGCGCAAAATCCAGTCGGTAAACGGCGTATTCGGCAGAAGCCTGACCAGATACGGCGCGACTTCCAGCATATCGGCTTCCAAATCGCCGGTGAACAGGCAGAAATGCGGCGGCTGCATCTCGAAGAGCCGCATCGGCAAATCGGGCGTCGAGGCTCCGTCGAGGATGGCGTAAACTCTCGTCACCCTTGAAAATAGATGTTGATTAAGCTGCTGTAGCAACTGCTGCTGCTGCTGTTCCATTCTGATTCGTCGGTTTACCGTTAAAAATTCCTTTAGCCGTTGCAAATCGCGCAAAACGGCGTTCCGCTCTTCGCGGCGTTCATCAAGCCCATCGCCTGCTGGCTGTATGATTTCGGCGACATCGGCGGCGACGGTTTCGGCGGTTTTATCCGCTCGCCCGGATTCGCCGTGTCGGCTTGTTTCGGCTCTTTCGGCGCTTCCGGGCTTGAGCCTGAGCCGGAACCTGCCGCGCCCCCGCTGTTTATGAAAACCATCGTTCCCTTGATGGCGATGCCGGCGGGACTGATGTTGATGAAATTGCCGCCGACCTTTAAGGTCAGCGACGTTCCGGCTTCGATGGTCGCGTTGACGCCCGCCTTTAAGTGAATTTCCGTTCCGGCTTCGAGCGCGAATTTCGTCCCGGTCTTAATCTGCTCGCTCGTTCCGACTTTTATCGAAAGCGCGCCGTCGATTTTCTCGTTCTGGTTGCCGCCGATGATTAAATGCTTGTCTTTCGTAACCTTTTCGTGCTGGTTGCGCTCGACTATCAAATGGCGGTCGCGCTTGATGGTTTCCATCGCGTCGTTCTTGATGCGGACGTCGAGATTTTTCTCGCCGTGCATAAAGATTTGCTCTTCGCCTTTTTTGTCCTCGAAACGAAATTCGTTAAAGCCCGCCCCGCCTTTGCTGGAATTGGACTTAATCGTCATTTTCGTTTTCTCGTCCGGCAATTTATAAGGCGGCATCGCTTCCGGGTTGTAAACGCAGCCGGTGATAATCGGCTGGTCGGGGTCGCCTTCGAGAAAATGCACGACCGCTTCCATCCCGATGCGCGGGATAAACATCGTTCCCCATTTATTGCCCGCCCAGCCTTGGGCGACGCGCACCCAGCAGGAGCTGTCGGTATCGACCTTGCCGTGCCTGTCCCAGTGAAACTGAACTTTTACGCGACCGTATTTGTCGGTAAAAATTTCTTCGCCCGGCGGTCCGACGACGAGCGCGGTCTGGCTGCCCTGAATCATCGGTTTCGGCGTTTTCTGCGGCGGGCGATAGGGCGCGCTGCCCGGA
>JALZHR010000383.1 GCA_030860665.1 Acidobacteriota bacterium | reverse complement strand
AAGTCGCGGCGCACGCCTGGACGGAGCGCGGAACGCGCAACGCCGCCGAAGCGGGCGTCGCCTCAATCGAGCACGCGATGCATATGTCGGACGAGACGATGCAGATTGCCAAACGAAACAACGTCGTGCTGGTCGGCACTGAGTTTACGGCGAAATTGTTCGAGCACCTGGGCTTGCCCGCGGCGGAAGCCGAAAGGGCGCATCAGGGCTACGTCGAGCGCCTGAGGCGCGCCTACAAAATCGGCGTGCCGATGGCTTACGGCTCGGACGCGTTTTTCGACGTGGCGGGCGAGACGCGCGGCGAGCAGTCGCTGGTCATTATCGACAGCTTTGTCGAAGCCGGAGTCGCCAATAAAGACATTCTGCGCTATATGACGACCGACGCCGCGCGCCTGCTCGGCGTGGACAGCCGTCGCGGAGCAATCAAAACGGGCTTAAAAGCCGACATTATCGCCGCGCCGGAAAATCCGCTCGACAACATTCAAACGCTGAAAAAGGTCGCTTTCGTGATGAAAGACGGCAGGGTTTTCAAAAAAATCGGTTAACGTCAGCGAGGCTTTCTACAAAAATCAAACAAAGGAAATTCTAAATTCTAAATTCTGAATTCTAAATTGATTCGGATAATATTTTCCAAAATAATTTAGAGTTCGGAATTTAGAATTTAGAATTTTTCCTTTGATTTATCGCTGTTTTGCTTATTTTCGTGCAAAGCTCGTCGAGGAAATTCGCTCGCGCGGCGGCGATTAATCCTGAAGATTCTGAAGATTTTTGATTAAGATAACGTCATTCAGCAAAACGCCGCGCGTCATCGCTAATTGCCGCCCGTCGCGCGACCAGTCGAAACCGAAAATTTCGCTGTCGTTAAAGCTGGTGAGCCTGACGGGCTGACCGCCGCCGCCGTCGCCGTTGAGCGGCAGGAAACTGATGTTCGACGCGCCGTTCTGATGGTCGATATAGGTCAAGCCGCTGCCGTCGGGCATCCACCGCAGCTGCATATTTCCCGTAAAACGAAACGCCGTCGACGGAAGCTCGTAGGAGCGAATCCGCTGCCCGGTTTCGAGCGAGATGATTTCGTGCTCGAAACGCTGCGGGCTGGCGTTTTCGTTCCAGAACGAATAAGCCAGCATTTTGCCGTCGGGCGAGATTGCCGGGTTGTAGGAGCTGAGCGTCGTCAAGCGGACGGGTTTTCCGCCTTCGACCGGCATCTTCCAGAGATTTTCCTTGCCGCCCGCTTTCGCCGAAAAATAAACGAACCAGTCGCCGACGGGCGAGGCTATCGGATTCCAGCCGCCGCTTTCGTCCGTGAGCTGTTTCGGATTTCTGCCGTCGATTCCCATCCGCCAGACGTGAAAAGTTCCGTCGCGATTGCCGGTGAAAAGAATGTGAGCGCCGTCGGCGGAAACGCTCGGACCGAATTCGGACGCCTTATCGTTCGTCAGCTGTTTTTTGTTGCCGCCGTCCTCGTCCATAATCCAGGTGTTGAAGCTGCCGCTGGCGCGCGAGCTGTAAACAATCCGGTTATCGGGCGTCCAGCTGAGAAAAACGCCTTCGTATTTGCCCGAAGTTATTTTCGAGGCTTTGCCGGGGTCTGACGCCGGAGCCGTCCAGATATTGACGTAAGCGTCCGACTGCATGGCGACCATCAGGGAAGCGTCGGCGGTAATGCTGTAAGCGCCGTAAAAACCGTTCGAATCGTTGGTTAACTTTTGCGCCTCGCCCGTCGAGCGATTTAATTTCCAGAGCTGGAGCGGCTGCCCGGATTCTTCCGAGCCGTTAAGAATCAGATGATTTCCGTCCGGCAGCCAGGCGAGACCGGCGACGCCGAGCCATCTTCGGCTGGTGATTTCTCTTTCCTGCCCGCTTTCGAGCGAAACTTCGCGGACGCTGATGTAGCTTTGTTCCTGCAGCGGAGAAACGCCGACGGCGAAGGCTATTTTGCTTCCGTCGGGCGAGAAAGCCGGGTGCAGCCGCCATTGCGAGTTGCGGAAAACAACACGCTCGGAGCCGCCGTCCGTTTCGGCAACGACCAAAGCCTGTTCATTTTCGGCGGCGTAGCCCCGGATAAACGCGATTTTCCCGCCGTCGGGCGAGACGGCAAGCGTCGCCATACAGTCGTGGATTATTTTTTTCGGCACGCCGCCTAAAGTCGGAATCCGGTAGATTGCGCCGACGCTTTTTCTGTCCCACAGGTTAAAATAAATAAAATTGCTGTCGGCTGAAAACGCCAGTCCCTGATAGGTAACCTCGCTCGAATCGGCGATTTGGACGGCGCTGCCGGTTTCGACCTGCTTTACCCAGAGCGATTGTTTGCCGATGTCGTCGGCGACGTAAACCACGTATTTGCCGTCGGGCGAAATAGCGGCTTCAGTCGCTTTTCCGATATTGGTCAGCTTGGTAAAGCCTAATTCGTCCTGCCCCGTCTTTAAAGCGGCGCGGTTCTGCTGATTCGTTTTCGAGCCGTAGTAACCCGGCAGGATTAAGAGAGAAATTATCAGAGCAGCGGCGACGAAAACAGCGACCAGCGACGAGAATATGAATCTTTGACGCGAGCGAACCCACATCGGCGGCTCGGCGGTTTGAGGTTCGTTTTCCGGGGAGACGGATTTTGTTTCAGGCAAATTGCTTTCAAGTTTGCCGTCAGTCGCGCCGGTAAAATCTTCATCCGGGCGCGACGTTTCGTTTTCGTATTCCGCATTATTTCGGGCGAATTCGTTAGTCGTTTCCTTTTTCGCGCCCGCGCCGGCGTCGGGAATGCCCCTGACTTTAGCCACGAAGCGATAGCCGCGCCGGGGAATCGTTTCGATATATTGATTGCTGCCCGGTTCTTCGCCGAGGACTTTTCGCAAAGTCGAGATGTTTCGCGTCAAACTTCCGTCCTCGACGAAAGTGTCCTGCCAGACCTGCCCGATTATCTCGTTTTTTTCGACCACGCGCCCGTTGTTTTCGACCAGCACGGCGAGCGTTTCCAGAGCTTTATGAGTCAGCGGAACGACGCGGTCGCGGCGGAGCAGCAGATTTCTCTCCAAATCCAGACGGAATTCGCCAAATTCATATAACTTCATCGGTTTCGTCGTCATTCCACTTCCCGTTTCAGAGCTTTTCAGCCGCGCGTTTCAGAGTTTGTCAGCGTCTTTTTCAGAGTTTGACAGGACTTTCCGCCTTCGGCTCGCTTATGTTTTTAATCGGCGCGCGAGTTCGGTCAGGTTGATTTGATTTTTAATTCGCTGTTGAAAATCAATTTACAACGCTTTGAACTCGCGCGCAAGAATTTCCAAAAATTTTAGCGGAGCTTTATTTATGAAACGAAATTTTCCCTGCAAGGTTCAAGTCTTTCCGTCATTTTTCCCATTAATAATTATTATTGCGCTCGCGACCTTCTTTCAGGTCAAAGCGCAGACGGCGGCGAATGCCGATGCCGCGGACAATCAGCAAGCGTTCGATTTTTTCAGAGCCGGAATTAAGTTTCTGAAAGAAGACAGAAACATCGATGC
>JALZHR010000361.1 GCA_030860665.1 Acidobacteriota bacterium | reverse complement strand
GCGTGATAGCGCCGACTCTGACGCCGGGAACTATCAGATAAGAGTTTTTTTGAGCATATAAATCCGCAAACATTCCGCCGCTCAGCACAAAACAGCAGGCGGCAAGACAAACGCGCAGAGCATAAATCGATTTCATATTCATATCACCAACAAGAAGCGTCATCCGGCGTTTTTTTGCGGAGATAAATTTTATTTCGCGTCGGTTATCTCGCTCGCCGGGGTGATCAAGGTCGGGTATTTTTCGCTCCAGCACGCCGTGCACATCGAATTTTCCTCGATGCCGATGGCTTCGAGCATCCCGCCGAGCGAAAGATAGCCCAGAGAATCGGCTTCGATGTAATTGCAGACTTCCTCGACGGACATCTGCGCGGCGATAAGCTCGGCTTTGCGCGGCGTATCGACGCCGTAATAACAAGGGCTGACGGTCGGCGGGCAACTGATTCGCATATGAACTTCGCTCGCGCCCGCTTCGCGCACCATCTGGACGATTTTTTTCGAGGTCGTGCCGCGCACGATGGAATCGTCAACCAGCACGATGCGGCGGTCTTTTATCAAATCCTTAATCGGGTTCAGCTTCAGGCGCACGCCGAACGAGCGAATCGACTGGCTCGGCTCGATAAACGTCCGCCCGACGTAATGATTGCGGATAATCGCCTGCCGGTAATTGATGCCCGATTGGCGCGCGTAGCCGATTGACGCCGCCACGCCCGAATCCGGCACGGGGACGACCAAATCGGCGTCCGCCGGATGCTCGATTGCGAGCTGCTTGCCCATTTTATGGCGCGATTCGTTGACCGAGCGCCCGTAGATAATCGAATCGGGACGCGAAAAATAAACGTGCTCGAACGCGCAGCGCGACGGCTGCTTCTCCTCGAACTGGAAATGCGAGTGCAGACCGTGCTCGTCGATGACGAGCATCTCGCCCGCCCTTATCTCGCGCACGTATTGAGCGTCAATCAAGTCAAAGGCGCAGGTTTCGGACGCCACGCACCACGCGTCTTTCAGTTTTCCCAGAACGAGCGGGCGAAATCCGCGCGGGTCGCGCACGGCAACCAGCGATTTCGGCGTCAGAAACAAAAGCGAAAACGCGCCTTCGGTTTCGCCCAGAACTGCCTGAACCGCTTCGATAACGTCCCTTGCCGAAGTCCGCGCAATCGAGTGCAGAATCGTTTCCGTGTCGGACGTGGAGGAAAAAATCGCGCCCGCGCGTTCCAGCTCGGCGCGCTTGCGGTTGGCGAACGGCAGGTTGCCGTTGTGACAGACGGCGACCTGCCCGTGCTGGCAGGTCACGGCAAACGGCTGCACTTCCTTAATCGTGTTTTTTCCGGCGGTCGAATAACGCGTGTGCCCGATGGCGCTCGTGCCGACCAGCTTGCGCAGAACGTCTTCGGTCAGAACGTCGGCGACCAAACCCTGCGAGCGAAACTGGTGCAACTCCGCGCCGTCCGACGAGACGATGCCGCACGCTTCCTGCCCGCGATGTTGCAGGGCGAAAAGCCCGAGCTGCGTCAGAGTCGAAGCTTCAGCGTGCCCGTAAATGCCGAAAATGCCGCATTCTTCGTGAAATTTGTCGAAAAGAAAATCCATTTAAGTTAAATATAGATGATTTGATTTCTCATCTCATCTGCGGTGAAGTCGTCGAGAATATCCAAAAGTTTTTCGGCAATTATTTGAGGCGGACGCTGAACCGAGATAATTATTCCGGGATGATTTCTGCCGGCGAAAAAATACTCCTGAGCCAATTTTTCAAAATCAATCCGGTTATGCGTTACAATCGTCAGGTTTCTCTCGACAGCATATTCGAGCTGGCGTTGATCGCTTTCTCCTTTACGACCGATTTCGCTCGTCGCGCTTGCCTCGAATCCCTTTGAGCAAATTATTTCGGCAATTGAAACATCAACGTCTTCATCCAGATAAAATTTAATAAAAACTTCGCTCACGAATTCTTTCCGCGATAAAGCATTTCTTCGGGAATACGGTTTCGCTCGATGTATTCGTCTATTTCCGCCTGATTATCGTAGTAATAACTCATCGCTTCAAAAACCTGCGACAACGTCAAATAGGGCAAAGCGCGCACGATGTCTTCAGGCGTATAACCCAAACGCCATTTTTCGACAATCGAACGAACCGGCGTGCGCGTGCCTTTGATAATCGGCTCGCCGCCTAAAATTTCCGCGTTTCGCGTGATATAGCGATAGCTGGTCGTCGCGTCCATAAACTCAATTATAAGCGAAAAACTAACCGGCTGGCAGAATCCTGCCGCGACATTCGCCGAAGCCGATGCGGCGAAAGCCTTCGCGCTCGCAGAAGCCTTTCATAATTATTTCGTCGCCGTCTTCGAGAAAGCGTCGCTGCTCGCCGTTCGGCAATTCAATCGGCTCTTTGCCGCGCCACGTGAGTTCCAGCAGGCAGCCGCGTTCTTCTTTTGATTTGCCGGAAACCGTTCCCGTTGCCATCAAATCGCCGGTTTGCAGGTTGCAGCCGTTCGAGGCGTGATGCGTCAGCATCTGCCCGATTGTCCAATACAAATCCTTCATATTCGAGCGCGAAAGCAGAAACGGCTCGATTGATTCGTCGCGCATCTTCGCGGTCTGAAGGTAAACTTCGAGATTTACGTCAAAGCCGCCGCCGCGCTCGTTCGCCTCGGAATATAAATAATCGAGCGGCTGCGGGTCGCCTTCCGGTCGCTCGAACGCCTTTGTCCGAAACGGCGCGAGAGCTTCCATCGTGACGACGAACGGCGAAACGCTGGTCGCAAAATTTTTGGCTAAAAACGGACCTAAAGGCTGGTATTCCCAAGCCTGTATGTCGCGCGCCGACCAGTCGTTGACCAGACACAAGCCGAAAATATGCTTTTCCGCGTCCTGAATCGAAATCGATTCGCCCAGATTATTTCCCTGCCCGACGAAAAAGCCGACTTCCATCTCGTAATCGAGATTTTTGCACGGAATAAAAACCGGCGGCTTTTCGGCGTCGGCGCGATTCTGACCTTTCGGGCGTTTGATGTCCGTTCCCGAAACGACAATCGAGGAAGCGCGCCCGTGATAGCCGATTGGCACGTATTTGTAATTCGGCAGCAGCGGGTTATCGGGACGAAACATCGAGCCGACGTTCGTGGCATGAAAGATTGAGCAGTAAAAATCGGTGTAATTCGGAATCGGAAAAGAGGGCATATCGAATTTAACTTCACGAATCGGGATTAAATTCTTTTCAGCCTTTTGGTGAGTGACCTCATCGGCATCTTCACGCAGAATTTCGGAAATACGCTTACGCACAGCCGATAAATCGGAAATTTCACTGTCGAAAATTCCGGTCAGCGAGAAACCTTTTTGAAAATTCCAATAAATCTTTCGCCCTAAATTTTCAAACAAACCGTCTTCGCGACAACGATTTAAATCCAGAATGTAATCGCCAATAGCTACACCAATTCCACCTTTTCCGTCCGAAATAGAACGGTCAAAATAACAAAAAGGCAGATTTTGAATCGGAAAATCCGTGTCCGGCGCGTTGGCTGATTCAACCCAGCTTCTCAAATTCGGGTCGTGCGTTTCGTTTACATTTATCATTTATCAATTACCATTTAACATTTATCATTCAACATTTATCATCTGTTCAATGATAAATGTTGAATGATAAATGTTATAAAATCTCCATATCCTGCAAATCGGCAACCGGTTCTTCAAACGAGCACGAGCCGAAGGAAATCGCCGCTCGCTCGCGCAATAATCTCAATTGCGCGGTGTTCAGAAAATGCTCCTGCCGCCACCAGACGCCGTTCGCGTCGAAGATAAAACTTTCCGTCCACTCGTCTTCCAGCAGCTCGTTGAGCAGCGAAGGCTTAAAGCCTTCGCGCGCGAACGCCGCCGCCAGAAAGACGTTCAGAAAACCGTACATCATCCCGACCGGCGCGTCCTTTTCATAAGTCAGAGATTTCCGGCAGCGCACCGGGTGATGCAGACCGGCAGTGGCTTTAAACGGGACGTTTGCCGCTGTGCAGGTTCGGATAAAGCGTGTGATTTCGCCCGGTCTGGGAAAGGCTTCGGGCGTCGTGCCGCCGGTGCGAATCTTCGCGCGCTGCCGCCTGACGGCGAGCGCCACGACCATTTCGCCGAATTCTCTGCCGCCGACCGGAATTTCAAAATAATTGGTAATCTGCGGCGGCACGGCTTCGACGCATTTTTCGATAAACGAAGCGGAATCGGCTTTTATTTCCAGCGTGTCGCATTCCGCAAAGGGAGCGTGACGGGCGTTAAAATCTTCGACCAGCCGGACGGTTTCGTATATGTTCTCGCTTGCCAGAACGCTCAGCTTCCAGCGCTCTTGCCCGCCGCGCGTAAAAAAGTCTTTCGCGCTTTCGCTAAATTCGCCGAGCCGCGCGACGGGCACGACGAAGCGACCGAGCATCCAGTTGTAATTGCTGTTTTTATAAGTCGCGTAATTGATGACCGCTTCCGGCATCGAAAGCCCGGACGGCGGAAAAAGCCCCGCGTAATCGACGATTCCGGCGAGCAAAGCACGGACGGATTCTTTGATGTGTTCGCTCATTTATTCGGCAATTTCTCCCCTTTTAAATGGTAAGACATACGAGGGAAAAACAACATCCTGATAAAGCTCATCGAGTTTTAATTCACAATCGAGCGAGGCGATATAAGTTTTTTCCGAAAGCTCGTTGACTTCCCTGTAAGACCAGGAATTATCGCTCTGCCGGACATACTGCGTAACGTGCGGGCGATGCTGCGCGACGAGCAGGTATTCAATAAAGCTTTCGATTGATTTGTAATAAGTGAATTTATCGCCGCGGTCAAAGGCTTCGGTCGAATCCGAAAGAATTTCGACGATTAACTGCGGATTTATCAGAACGTCGAGACCTTTGAATTTTTCAATTTTCGCCCCGCCGCATACAGCCGATAAATCAGGATAACGATAAGGTGAGTAGACAGGAATTTTGACGCGCATATTTAAAAACAAACGGCTTTTGCGATTAGCTAATGTAAAAATCAGATTACTCTTAATTTGCGCGTGCCGCCAATTTTTTTCTTCGACCGACCAGACGTTTCCGTCCCAAAACTCAAGGCGTTCTTCGCTTGTTTTTTCGAGTTCGACGTAATCGTCCAAAGTATATTTGAGCTTTTCCTGCGGCTGCATCGTTACTACATCTTAAAATTCTTTTTCAGTTTTTGCCAGACTTCAAAATATTCGGGCTGCAAAGCGTCGGTTTCCATCGCAAAGCGTGTCGGGCGAATGACGTAGCGCGACTCGAACATAAACGCCAGCGTGCCGGAAAGCTTCTGCGGCTCAAGCTCGGCGCTCGAGGCTTTTTCAAACGCGTCGAGGTCGGGTCCGTGCGCGCTCATCTGATTGTGGAGCGAGCCGCCGCCCGGGACGAAGCCTTCCTCTTTGGCGTCGTATTGACCGTAAACCAAGCCCATATATTCGCTCATCACGTTGCGGTGATACCACGGCGGGCGAAACGTGTTTTCGGCGACCAGCCAGCGGTCGGGAAAGATTACGAAATCAACGTTTGCCGTTCCGGCGTCTGCGGAAGGCGAGGTCAGAACCGTGAAAATCGACGGGTCGGGATGGTCGAAACTGATTGAGCCGATTGTGTTAAAGCGGCGCAAATCGTATTTGTAAGGCGCGTAGTTCCCGTGCCAGGCGACGACGTCCAGCGGCGAATGGTCGGTTTCGCAAGCCCACAGGTTGCCGCCGAATTTGGCGACGATTTCGCATTCTTCGTCCTTATCTTCAAACCACGCGACGGGCGTTTCAAAATCGCGCGGGTTCGCCAAGCCGTTCGCGCCAATCGGACCTAAATCGGGCAGGCGAAGCTGCGCGCCGTAGTTTTCGCAGATGTAGCCGCGCGCTTCCGCGTCGCCGAGCGCGACCGCGAATTTAAGCCCGCGCGGAATGACCGCGATTTCGCCCGCGCCGATTCTCAAAGCGCCGAGTTCGGTCAGGATTCCGAGCCTTCCCTTTTCCGGCACAATCAGCATCTCGCCGTCGGCGTTATAAAAATACCGGTCGCGCATCGATTTATTGGCGCGATAGATGTGAACCGCCATTCCGGTTTGCGCAAAGCTGTCGCCGTTTCCGGCAATCGTCGTCAAGCCGTCGACGAAATCGGTTTCGGTTTCCGGTATCGGCAGCGGATTCCAGCGCAGTTGATTCGGCGTCGTAACGACTTCGTCGAACGGCGAGGATTTCAGCAGCTTATTTTCGATTTGGCGAAAAGGCTTGTGCAGAACCGAAGGGCGGATGCGATACGTCCACGTTCTTTTATTCAAAAGGCGCGGCGCGGTAAAAGCCGTTCCCGAAAACTGCTCGGCGTATAAGCCAAGAGGCGCTCGCTGCGGCGAGTTCTGTCCGACTGGAAGCGCGCCTTTGACCGCCTCGGTCGCAAATTCATTGCCGAATCCCGATTGGTATTTGAACTGTTCTTCGCCTGTTATAGGTCTCATATTACCTGTTTTTAATTTTCTTTTTCATCCGACACTTCCGCCGCAAAATCCTTAATTATATTCTTATTGTTGAAATCAGATATGACTAATCAAGCTCAAGCCTTATTTGAACTGCGCATTATTTTTCTCTTTTTATTGTAATCTAAGGTTTGAAAGCCGGCTTTGATTTATTAATCTCTCGTGCAATCGGAACACAACGATTGACAAGATCATCAAATCTTTTTTCATCAACTACCGAAAACTGCCAGGTGACCTTGCGGTCTGCGGCTAAATAAAATCCGTCGCAGGAAATGAAGTTGTATCCGTAGGTTTTCCAGTAACGCGGAAGTTCCAGCTCTTTTGAAAGACCTTCTATAAAGCCGGCTGTGCCGGAAAATTCAAAAATGGGCGGGTAGCCTACAGAGTAGCCAATCAATTTCCTGTTCTCAAAAAGAAACTTCAAATCCGAAATTCCCTTAAATGTTTCAATCACCTGCTGATTGTTTATCGTTCCTCTGTATAAATCACCGTATTTGTCCAAACTAAGCTGAAGAACGTTTATACCACAGGCGGGATTATTTCGTTCCGAAGGAAATAAACCGTTATTTGCTTTCCAGATAAATCTTTTGGGAGCACGTTCATCGGTGTCTATCATCATAAATCCGTCGATGCCGAATAATTCTCTCGGTATTATCTTAAATAGGTCTTCCGCAGACATCCCAAGATAAATGCCGCGTATTTTAGGAGCCTTATCAAATGTCAGTTTACAAACTTCGAGTTCTTTTCTCTCCAGGTTGGCTATCCGCTTTGCTTCTTCTTCACTTTTTTTTAGCTCTTCCGCAGCAATTGCTTCTCTCTTGCTCTTTTCTCTATTCTCAATTTGTGCTTCCTGCGAGATTGGCAAAACCTTTTCATAGTAACGCCTCAAAATTGACATATCGTTTGAACTCAGGACCAATTTTGTATACCAATTAATGGTAACATCCACGCGCTTTGCAGATGTCAAAACGGCGAACTGCGACATTGAAAGCGGAATAGTCAATTTTTCTATAGCAAATCCGTCCCTCGTATCCGAAGTGCGATTTGGCTGATAGTTTTTGCCTAAAATACTCGAACCATCAATCAAAATATCTACATAAGCGGCATCCACATATTTATAATCGGATGCCGCTGAAATTACAGTTAATAACACCAGGTTGGGATACTCGCTGGCAAATGCCGCTTGTAAGCCTAATGCCTGATTAGAAGTGCTTAATTGAGGCAAAACTTTTGTAGTTATAAACGTCTCTCCATTCGGTAGAGATTGAACGACAATGTCAGAGGACTGAGTTTGCCCGGCGGTGTTTCTCTTTGTCGGTTTTCTTTTCTTCTGTGCGCTTGCTGAGAAAAACATCGAAACAGTCATCAAGCAAATAATCAACAAAGTGATGGTTTTGTTCATTTGTTTTATTTCCGACATTATCTAATCTTTATAACTAAATTAATTACAAATTCCCGCGCCGCCGCCGCCGCTGATAATTTACGAATTAACGGCGGCTAACCGTTCGAGTTCCAGTTCCTTGATTATCGCGTCGAAATAAATCGTATCGTTCGGGCGGCGCGAGACGTTCGCCTGAAAATCGTCGCGGCAGTGCGGGTTGCAGAAGCCGACGACGAAACCTTTATAAGCCGTCAGCGAATCAGCCGCCACACGCTCGCCCGAACGCGGGCAGTATTTGTTAATCGGCTTCTCCATAATTATAAATTTCCGCGCCGCCGCTGCTCTTCCTCAATCGAAACGAACAGCGCTTTGAAATTGCCCTTGCCGAAACCTTTGCAGCCTTTTCTCTGCAAAATTTCGTAGAAAACCGTCGGGCGGTCTTCGACCGGCTTGCTGAAAATTTGCAGCAGATAACCTTCTTCGTCGCGGTCTACCAGAATGCCGAGCCTTTTCAAGTCTTCGAGGTTTTCGTCAATCTCGCCGACGCGTTCGGGAATTTCCTCGTAATATGTGTCGGGAACGCGCAGGAATTCGACGCCGTTCTGCTGGAGTTTTTCGACCGTGTGCAGAATGTCGCGGCACAGGAGCGCGACGTGCTGCGCGCCAGCCGAGCGATAAAAGTCGATGTATTCCTGAATCTGCGATTTTCCGCCTTTGCCTTCCGCCGGTTCGTTTATCGGGAACTTGATGTTGTGCCCGCCGTCCGACATCACAATCGACATCAAAGCCGAATATTCGGTCGAGATGTCCTTGTCGTCAAACGTGATGTAACGCTCGAAACCCATCACGTCGCGGTAGAAATCGCACCAGAAATTCATTTTTCCCAGCTCGACGTTGCCGACGATGTGGTCTACCAGAACGATTCCGACATCTTCGCCCGCAACTTCCTGCGGAACGAAGCCGGGCAGAAAAGCGCCCGAATAATTGTGTCCGTTGTTGCCGGTATTGTAGGAAATAAACGAGTGAATCGTGTCGCCGTAAGTGTGAATCGCCGCCTTGCGCACCGAGCCGTTTTCGTC
>JALZHR010000355.1 GCA_030860665.1 Acidobacteriota bacterium | reverse complement strand
ATCTCGGCATCGGCATCGCCAACGTGATTATGGGCGTCGGCATTCCGCGCGTAATTATCAGCGGGCGGCTGGTTTACGGCTGGCGGTTTATCGAAAAGCCTTTGAAAAAGGCGATTGAAAGAAGCATCGTCGGCAAGCTGGACGGCTGGTCGATCGAAGCGGGCGAGCCGCAGGGCGCGGCGCTCGGCGGCGCGCTCGAAGTCGCCGTCGAAGAATATCTGGCTCGCGGCTTCGCGGCGTAACGCGGCAGGAGCCTGAAGACGGCTTTTCGGTTGTTTGTCGCGGCAGCCGGATAATCGGAAACGAACGGCAGGGCTGGCTGCGACGATTTCCGGCAAAAGATTATGTATCGAAAAACTTTTTACGCAACGCACCCCGAATCGATTTACGGCGCGCGCAACGAAGAATTGCGCGAGCTTTACCTGGTCGGCGATTTATTTGTCGAAAACGAATTGCGCCTGAACTACTCGCATTTCGACCGTATCGTGGTCGGCGGCGCGTATCCGGTGAGCGAGAAAATCTCGCTGCCCGTGCAGACCGAACCCGAATCTGCGGCGGGCAAGCCTTTTCTGGAGCGGCGCGAGCTGGGCGCAATCAATATCGGCGCGGGCGGCGGAATCGTCACGGTTGACGGCGAGCGATTCGAGCTTGGCAACAAGGATTGCATCTACATCCCGAAAGAAACGGCTGAAGTTTCGTTTGAATCGGCGGACGCGGCGACTCCGGCAAAGTTCTACCTGCTCTCGACGCTCGCGCACAAACGCTTCGAGACGAAGCTGATTTCCGCCGAACAGGCTAACAAGCTGTATCTCGGCGCGCCGGAAACCGCTAATGTCAGAACGGTTTACCAGTTGATAATTCCCGGCGTCTGCGAATCGTCCCAGCTCGTGATGGGCTTGACCACTCTCGAAACGGGAAGCGTCTGGAACACCTGCCCGCCGCATATTCACGAGCGGCGCTCGGAAGTTTACCTGTATTTCGACCTCGACGAAAAGGCGCGCATAATGCATTTTATGGGACGAACCGAAACGACGCGCACGATTGCGATGGAAAACGAACAGGTCGTGCTCTCGCCGCCGTGGTCGATTCATATGGGCGTCGGAACTTCAAATTACAGTTTCGTCTGGGCGATGGGCGGCGAAAATCTCGATTACACGGATATGAACGTGCTGGACATCTGCCAGTTGAAATAATTTTTTACAAGGGTCAGAACCGCCAGCGGCAGCGAGCGAGCGGGCGGGTAAAAGCCGGAAGAAAGTTAACCGCGGATTTACGCAGATGAACGCGGATAAGAAAAGATTTGAAATGAAGAATCGGCGCAGAAGACGCGGATTTATTTTATTCCGTAAATCCTGTCGTTGCTGGCAGAATCCGATAAACCAAGCCGCGAAGCCTGCTTTTAATCTGCGTTTATCTGCCTAAATCTGCGGTGCAATTTCAAAGCGAATATGAGCATACTCGATAAATTCAAACTCGACGGCAAAGTCGCGCTGGTGACGGGCGCGTCGGTCGGTCTCGGTCAGGCGATGGCGATTGCGCTGGCGGAAGCGGGCGCAGACGTCGCCGCGCATTGTCACAATGAAGGCGAGGCGGACGAAACCTGCGGTAAAATTTCCGAAATCGGGCGGAAGACCTTCGCCGTCTGCGGAGATATGTCGGACAGGGACGTGCCCGCAAATCTGGTCGAAAAAGTCGTCGGCGAATTCGGACGCATTGATATTTTAATCAACAACGCCGGGATGATTCGGCGCACGCCAGCCGTCGATTTTTCCGAGGAAGACTGGACGACGGTTCTGGAAGTCAATCTTTCCAGCGTCTTTCGCCTGTCGCAAGCCGCCGGGCGAAAAATGATTGAGCGGGGCGCGGGCAAAATCGTGAATATCGCTTCGCTTTTATCGTTTCAGGGCGGAATCAACGTTCCGGCTTACACGGCTTCAAAATCCGGCGTCGCCGGTTTGACCAAAGCCTTCGCCAACGAATGGGCGAAATACAACATTAACGTCAACGCCATCGCGCCCGGTTATATGGCGACGAACAACACCGCCGCGCTGCGCGCCGACGAAACGCGTAATCGGCAGATTCTGGAAAGAATTCCCGCCGCGCGCTGGGGAAACCCGGACGATTTGGCGGGCGCTGCGGTTTTTCTCGCGTCTGCGGCGAGCGATTATCTGCAAGGTCATATTCTGGTCGTCGACGGCGGCTGGATGGCGCGGTAGAAAGGCGAAAGGATAAGGGATAAAGGATAAAGGTTTCTTCACGGTTTGGTGATGAGTTTAAATATTAAGGATAAAAAAGATTGTCGCTGGGATTTCGTCTCGCTGGGCGAGGTGATGCTGCGCTTCGACCCGGAAAACGACCGGATTCACAACACGCGCAGCTTCCGCGTCTGGGAAGGCGGCGGCGAATACAACGTCGCGCGCAGCCTGAGCAAGGTTTTCCGGCTCGACGCGGGGATAGTGACCGCGCTGGCGGACAACCAAATCGGGCGGCTGGTCGAAGATTTAATCTGGCAGGGCGGCGTCGATTCGTCCGAGATTTTGTGGCGCGAGACCGACGGCATCAGCCGCCGCGTGCGCAACGGGATATATTTTATCGAGCGCGGCTTCGGCTTGCGCTCGCCCGTCGGCTGCTCAGACCGCGGAAACACGGCGGTTTCGCAGCTCAAAAGCGGCGACATTGACTGGCGGAGAATTTTCGGCGAAAAAGGCGCGCGCTGGTTTCACACGGGCGGCATTTTCGCAGGGCTTTCGGAGACGACCGCCGCCGTCGCGCTGGAAGCGATGCAAGCGGCGCGGGAAACAGGCGCGATTGTTTCCTACGATTTGAATTACCGCGATTCGCTCTGGTCGGAGCGCGGCGGGCGCGATGCGGCAAACGCCCTGAACCACGAGCTTTTGCCGTTCGCCGACGTGGTTTTCGGCGTCGAAAATTTTAAGGCGGGCTTTGCCGCCTACGACGAAGAAGTTTTTTCCAGCGCCGCCGGGGAAATCGCCTCGCGCTTTCCGAATCTGAAAGTGATTGCCACGACCTTGCGCGACGTGAAATCGGCGAGCCGTCACAGCTTAAGCGCGGTTTGCTACGCCGATGGGAAAATTTTTAAAGCCAGCGATTTTACGGAGCTGGACGTGCTCGACCGCGTCGGCAGCGGCGACGCTTTCGCCGCCGGATTGATTTACGGTCTGCTAGCCGGAAAAGATTTTGAATACGCCGTCAACGCGGGCGTCGCCAATTCCGCTTTGACGATGACCACGCTCGGCGACGGCTCGGTGGCGTCGCTGGCGGAAGTGGAAAAATTAGTTCACAGCCGCGAATTGAATCTTTCGCGCTAATAAGCTTTAGCCATAGAGAAAGGAAACGCCGATTGATGAACGCGGAACGCTGAATTGCAACTTCTGCGCTCATCATTAATCGTCCCGCATTTCTTTTATCCTGTTAAGCTATTTGAGTTTGTCTGCGGTTTTATTTAGACGCTAAAAAAAGTGCGGGACGATTAACTAATCGTCCCGCACTTTTTTTCTATAAGCATTTTCCCTTAAAGTTCGCTTGCCACTTTTCCGTTACCGTTTACTTTCGGGATAAAGACTGAGCTTGCGCCGTTTGCGGTCGCCGGGCGAGCGAGCTGGACAGCCTGCTGGCGTTTGACGCCGACGATTTTGCCGTATTGCGTCAGCGCCTGCGCGACAATCTGGTCCATATTGTAATAGCGGTAAGTCGCCAGGCGTCCGACGAAATGAACGTCCGGGCGCGCGTCCGCCAAAACACGGTATTTGTTGTAAAGCTCGGCGTTTTCCTTGCGCGGAACCGGATAATACGGGTCGCCTTCAGCCTGCGGAAATTCGTAAACGATGCTCGTTTTTCGGTGTTCCTGACCGGTTAAATATTTAAACTCGGTGATGCGCGTAAACGCGTGCTCGTTCGGATAATTCACCACGGGTGCCTGCTGGTAGATTTCCGTATCGTGCGTTTCGTGTTTGAATTCCAGCGAGCGATACGGCAGCTTCCCGTAACGATAATCGAAAAACTCATCGACCGGACCCGTGTAAATCATTTCCTTGAACTTGACGTCTTCGAGCAATTCGCGGTAATCGCAGTTCAGGACGATTTTGATGTTCGGGCTGTCGAGCATATTTTCAAACATCCGCGTGTAGCCGTATTTCGGCATCGCCTGATACGAATCCGTGAAATAGCGGTCGTCGCGCGTCGTTCTGGTCGGCACGCGCGCCGTCACCGAAGCGTCCAGCTCCGAAGGGTCTAAGCCCCATTGCTTGCGCGTGTAGTTTTTGAAAAACTTCTCGTAAAGCTCCTGCCCCACGACCGAGACGACGACGTCTTCGGAGGTTTTGATGTGCTCGCGCTTTTCGCCGAGATTTTTCAGAAAATCGACCATCTCGAACGAGGTCAGATTCAAGCCGTAGAGCTTATTGATGGTGTCGAGATTAATCGGAATCGGGACGAGCATACCGTCGACCGACGCTAAAACGCGGTGCTCGTACTGCCGCCATTCGGTGAAACGCGAGAGATAATCAAAGACATCGCGCGAATTGGTATGAAAGATATGCGGTCCGTATTTATGAATCAAAATGCCGTCGTTGTTAAAACAATCGTAAGCATTTCCGGCGATATGCGGGCGCTTATCACAGATTAAAACTTTTTTCCCCGAGCCGTTAGCGAGTCGTTCCGCCAGGACGCTGCCTGCGAAACCGGCTCCTACAATAAGATAGTCAAACATTCTCTTTTATTCCCCTGTTCGTTTTTGATACATTATATATAGAGCGCAACCTACGTTTAGCAATTTACGTTCCAACCGTCGTTTTTCTGCCGAAACGCTCTTTGTCCGCGTTCTTCGAGCGATTTCCGACAATCGCCTCGGCAATCAATTCCGTCATTCGCCGCCAGGTTTTATCCCACGAAGTTTGCAGCAGAAACTTATCGACCGCCGCCAGTTTTTCTGTACGGTTTTCATTCATCGCGCGCTCCGCCGCCTCGATAAACTCGTCGGCGTCTTTGGCGATAGCGACTAAATTCTGCTCTCCATACGGGCGCACGACGTCACGAATCGCGGTCGAAACGACCGGTTTTCCGGCGGCGAGATATTCGGGCGTTTTGGTCGGGCTGATAAAGCGTGTCGAATCGTTCAGCGCAAAAGGCATCAGCGCCACGTCCCAACCGGCGATATACGACGGCAAATCCTTATAATCCTTCATTCCCAGATAATGAATGTTTCCGGGGCGCGGCAAATCGGCTTCGCTGATTTTGACGACCGGACCAATCATCACGATTTGCCAGTCGGGGCGCTTTTCCGCGATTTCTCGTATCAGCTCGATGTCGACGCGCTCGTCAATCACGCCCGCGTAGCCGAGACGCGGGCGCGGAATCGCCTTCTGGTCTTCCATCGCGTCCTCGCCGATTTTGCGCGCCTTGTTGAAATGCGCCGTGTCGATGCTCGACGGAAAAGCCCAGACGTTCGGGTTCTGATTGCGTTTCGCCTCGTAAAGGCTCTGCCCGCCGGTGAAAACCACGTCCGCCTTTTCAAACAATTTCACTTCGTTTTTCAAAAGCTGCGGCGGCGCGCCTTTAAACAGCGAAAGCTCGTCCATACAATCGTAAACAATCGCCTGCGGCTTCAGATGGTCGGTAAAGCTGACCGCCATCGGCGTGTAATACCACAAAATGAAATCTTTTATCGACTGCTCGGCGAACATTTCGTCGAGCTGGCGGCGGATTAAATTTTCGGCGGTTTGTTCTTCGGCTTCGGCGTGGTTCAGGCGCGGCACGACGACAAACAGCTTGTCTTCGCGCGGGCTGATGTCCAGACGCGACGGCTCGTCCGAAAAAGTCGGTTCTTCGACGAAGAAGACGCGTCTTTCGCGGGCAAAACGGCTTAATAAATGCTGCGGTCGCTGGTAGACGAAATCCCAGCGTAGATGCGAGAGGCAAACCAAATCGTAATTTGGTATTTCAGGCGTTTCCGGTAAATTATCTGTCAAAAAATCGTTTCCCTTGTTCATTCTTTTTCTAAAATAGCTTTTCAAAATTATTCGCTTCGGACGAATATTCTCTTAGTTATATATAAATATACTCTATCATACCCAGCCGAAATTTGTATGTTCGCTAACGGACATTATTAATTTTAATGTTTATTATGAAGCGAATACGGGAGTTGGAACGAGTTCTGAGTTCTGAGTGCTGAGTTCTGAGTTTTAAGCTAAACGTTTAAACACACTCAGCACTCAGAGCTCAGAACTCAGCACTTTTTTATCAGTGCACGACCGCAGCCGACTGCATATATTCTTTCGTCGCCTGGTAGCATTCGCAAGCCGATTTTTCCAGCCGCGCGCGGTCGAGAATCTTGATGCAGCCGCGCACGTAGTCGATGATGCCGCTTTCCTTGAGCGACTGCGCCAGATTCGTCACCGTCGGGCGATTGATGCCGAGACAGACGGCAATCTGCTCCTGCGTCAGGCGCAGGCATTCGTCGTCGGTGCGGTCTTGCAGCATCAGCAGCCAGGTGCAGAAGCGCGCTTCGGCGACGTGGCGAATATTGCAGGAAACACGCTGCGAAATCTGCGCGATATAGGTATTGGCGTAGTTCAGGAGCAGAAATTGCAGGCTCGGGTTATGCAGAAATTCTTCTTTGAGAACCGAGGTCTTGATGCGGAAAACTTTTCCGCCGGTCATCGCCTGCGTCCAGAAGGGCGACGGCGTCGAGCCGAAAACGGCGTTCAGACCGACCATTCCCTCATTCCCGACCATAATAATCTCAGCCGTGCTGCCGTCGGCGAAACCCTGAAACTGCGAAACGGTGACGTCTTCGGGAAAGTATACGTAATTTATACTTTCGCCCGGTTTGTTCAGCTCCTCGCCGCTCGCCAGCGTGACGGTTTCCAGATAAGGCGAAAGCCGCGAGTAATCGCTGTCCGAGAGCGAGCTGAGAAGCTGATTGGAAAATGATTTTCTGATTGGAGCGATGTCCTGCTGCGTCTGGGGCTGCCCGCCGCGGCGTTTGAGCAATCTGCCGCCGACCAGCGCGCGGCGGCTGCGGCTCAGCAGCTCTCTGCCGCCTGCCGGAAGCTTTGAAAGTGAAGTTTTATACGCAAAACCATTTTTGTTATTCGGTTCATTGGTCACCAGTTTTTTAATTGTCATACCCTACCTACCTTGAAAAAAAAATTAACCGCTCTGACACGTTTCAACCGGCGCAAGCCGATTAGAATTTCGTGTTTCACGCAAATAGCGACTACTCGCTTAATTCATAATCCGTGCCCGTTATTCTAAAATATCTGCCGAGCATCGTTTCCAGTTCCTTAAAATCAATCGGCTTGACCAGATAATCGTTTCCGCCGCAGGCGAGCGCCGTCAGGCGAAAGCCCTTCTGCGCGTAGCCGGAAATAAAAACGACCGGCATCGCCTCCGGCGCGGCAAACTCGCGAATCCGGCGCGTCGCTTCCATCCCGTCAATCAGCGGAATGGCGACGTCCATTAAAACCAGATTCGGGGCTTCGCTTCTCGCCAGCCGAACGGCTTCCTCGCCGTTCTGCGCTTCGATGACGCGATAGCTCCAAAGCTCCAAAAGGGTTCTGAGCATATTCCGGCTGTCCGTGTTGTCCTCGACCAGTAATATTAAGCGCTGATTGCCTTTCGCCGGTTGAGGGGCGGTCGCGGGATGGGATTCAAAATGGTTTTGCCCGTCGCTGCCGGATGAGAATTGTGAATTTTGTGATTGGGAGAACATATTTTTAAAAAGCCCGTAAATTTCAATTTGCCCATCTTGCTCTGAAATACCCGATTTGAAAATAAAAGGGGAATAAAAGGTCTTGAACTTTTCCTGAAACTACTCTCTCTCACTCCCCTCGACGACACAAAGTCCAATTTAAGCGTTAACAAAGGAACGTTCATTAACGCCGAACTAATTCCTCGAACGATAATTTATTTACGCAATCATTATTTATCTCACGATGAGTCGAAAGTTTATATCGGGAAGATTAGAAAAATAAATAGGGATTTTCCCTAATAGGTTTAGGAAGTGCTGAGTCTTGAGTGCTGAGTTCTAAGTGCTGAGTTTTAAGTGCTGAGGGGCGCGAGTCCGGTTTTCATTTAAAAACCAAAACTCAGAACTCAGCACTTAGGACTCAGCACTTTTGTTCTAGTTGTCCTGAAGCCAGCCCTGGAGAATGGCGTAGCGGACGATGTCGATGCGGCTGCGCATATCCATTTTCTGCATACCGTTGGATTTGTGCGCCTCGACGGTTTTGACGGAGATGTCCATCTGGGCGGCGATTTCCTTGTTGCTGTAGCCCCAGGCGATCATCCGCAGGACTTCGGCTTCGCGGTCGGTCAAATCGTTCTTTTTCTCGCCGCGCAGGGAAGCGGCGCGGCTGGCATAGCCGCCCATCACCTTGTTGGTCAGCGCCGGGTCGAGATAGCTTTTGCCCTCGCTGATGGTGTAGATGGCGCGAATCAACTCGGTCGGCGCGCTTTGCTTCAAAACGTAGCCGGAAGCGCCCGCCTGGATAAGCTGCTGCAGGTAAGCGTCGTCGGTATGGCGCGTGAGGGTCAGGATTTTGACTTCGGGGCAGACCTGTTTGAGTTTTTTGGTGGCTTTCAGCCCGTTCAGCTCAGGCATCGAGATGTCCATCACGACGATGTCGGGCATCAGCTCGCGCGCCAGTTTAATGGCGGCGCTGCCGTTGCCCGCTTCGGCGATGACTTCCATATCCGACTGCGCGTTGACAATCAGCTTCAAGCCCTCGCGGACTGTCTCGTGGTCTTCGGCAAGGATTATGCGTAATTTTTCCATACAACAACAAAAGGGGCGAAATGAATAAGCGGCGGTTATTCAATTTTAATTGCCTCGGGGAAGTGCGTGAATTATAAAACTATAATCAGGCAATAGCAAGGAGTTTCCCAGCGGCGGAATATAAAAATTGCAGGTAGTTACAGATAGTTTCAGGTAGTTGCAGGTAGTTTCAGGTAGTTGCAGGTAGTTGGAAGAAGGTAGAGAAGATTGAACAGTCGAAATTTTAACTTCCCGCAACTTTCCGGCACTTCCTGCAACTTCCTGCAACTATCTGTGCAACTACCTGCAACTCGTTTTAAGCCTGCGCGAGATACTGGCTCAGCAGCGGCTCGAGGCTGCCGAAGTCGAGCGGCTTGTTCAGCACGTCGTTGCAGCCCGCCTGAATCGCCTTCGAGTAGTAGCTTTTGCCGAAAGCGGTGACGGCGATAATCGGGAGCTTATCCATCCCGTCCATCGAGCGGATGATTTCCGTCGCGGTCAAGCCGCTCATCACCGGCATCGACAAATCCATCAGCACAAGGTCGGGGTGATGCTGTTTGACCTGTTCGACCGCTTCGTACCCGTCCGCCGCCTCGATGACCTCGTAGCCGTAACCGCCGACCAGCAGCTTCATCATCGAGCGGATATCCGCGTAATCTTCCGCAATGAGAACCTTTTTTTGCATAAAACCTGCCCTGCCGTTCGGTAATCGCTCGTGAAAACCACTGAACGGCACTGTTCGTTACCTTACATTTATGTCTGCTCTTAATTTAACCGAAACAGGCGGTGCAAGTAAAGCGAATAACGGGAAGCGGAAAGTGAATAACGAATTACGGAAAGTGAATAACGGAAAGTGAAGGATGGAAAAATCATTCTATTAGCCGCCCGCTTTTCACATTTCACTGCAAATGTCGTAAACGTGACAGAAGAAAGCGGGTGCGGCTGTTATAAG
Organism: Acidobacteriota bacterium; assembly: GCA_030860665.1. Lineage (GTDB taxonomy): Bacteria > Acidobacteriota > Blastocatellia > Pyrinomonadales > Pyrinomonadaceae > JALZHR01. The sequence continues at coordinate 4,989 of JALZHR010000355.1, read as the reverse complement.
TTATCTTGAGTTTACTTTTTTTCGACAAGGCAGGATAAACGTATGATGCCCTATTCGACCGCTCCGCGCATTCTTTATATCGACAACAATCAGACCGGCGAGGGCGGCGGCGAGCTGCTCCTGATGCTCCGGCACGGCGGGCATCGTCCCTACACCGTGGCGACGGCGACGACGCCGGGCGAGGCGCTGGAGTTAATCGCCAGCGAGCCGTTCGACCTTTTGATTCTGGAAAACCGTCTGCCCGAGATGTCGGGCGTCGAGCTGTGCCGCCGGATTCGCCGCAACGACAAGCAGACGCCGATTTTGTTTTTCAGCGACCGGACGCGGCTTTCCGAATGCGAGGTTTCGCTCGCCGCCGGAGCGACCGAATACCTGGTCAGACCGATTGCGGCGGAAAATTTAATCGAGACGGTGGCGCGGCTGCTGAGCGACGTTCACGTCTCGAAACGCGCAAATCAGCCAGCCTGCTGCCTTGCCAAATAAGTGAAAAGTGAGAAGTGAGAACTGATAATTTAGAATTAAAAGCTGACGGCTAAAAGCTGACGGCTGACCGCTTTTTCACTATCAGTTATCAGTTATCAGTTAATTATCAGTTATCAGTTAATAGAAGTTTATGAGCACCAACCTGCAATCGGACAACATCGAAGATTTGGATAAAATCCGCGACGGGCTTTCCTACGCCGTCGGCGAGCCGAACGTCTCCGTCGAAGAGCTGATGAACTGCACCTTCATCGCCGCCAACACGGATTTCGAGACGTGGGAAAAGCTGCTCGAAGCGGCGCGCGTTAAAGACGAGAAGGATTTGCAGACGACGGAATTCGACGCCTTTATCAAATCGCGCACCCGCTTTGTCGACTGGGAAACGATGCTCATCCAATCGGCGAATCAATACGCTCTCCGCCGCGAAAGCGAGTAAACCGCCCGCCCGCAAGTCAGACCGGACGATTAGATAGATTCGGAAGTAACCCGCCGCGCCGCCGCGCCCGCGACATCCGCAGCCTGCGCGGGCGACGGCGAGCGCGCAGACGACCGCGCCAAAACCCGCTTTCCCGACGAAAAACTCCGGTTTGGCGATGCCAGAGAGGAATTTCTTCACTCCAAACTCCGGTTTTGTCACTCCAAACTCCAGTTTTGCCACTCCAAATTCCAGTTTTGCCACTCTAAATTCCAGTTTTGCCACTCCAAATTCCGGTTTTGTCACGCAAAACTCCAGTTTTGCCACGCAAAACTCCGGTTTTGTGACGAAAAACCGGAGTTTTGCCGCGCCGGATTTTGGTTGGGCGTGAAAAGGCTCAGGTTCGGAGCGGCGAAATCCGGCGCGGAGAGGCGCTGGCGCGGGAAGCGAGACGAGAAATTTTCGCCTTGCGCCGCCGCACTAAAAAATTATTGCCTTAAACCCGGATTTTATTTATAATAGCCGCGCTACTATAGGTCGGAAGTCATCCTTAACCGGTTTTGAGCCTACACTTGATTCGACTTTCCGAGAAATCAAACGCCGTTCGGCTGCGCTCAAAACTTCTGTTTCGATAATCCGATAACTTCCGCCCACAAATACTAAACACTCAGGAGGTTCGGAAATGCCGAATTACGGAAGCGACGCAGGGCTTTTAAATCACCTGCAAATTCAAAAATCAAACATAGACCAATTCGCGGCAGCCGTCGGAGCGACCGCCGCCGACATCACTTCGATTCAGGAAGATTTCGCCAATCTGGAATGGATTCTCGGTTTCGTCCCGCTGGTTGACGAATACAGGAACACGGCTTACGGGATAAAAAAGAAATTCGTGCGCGGCGAGTTGAACGAGCCGCTCGGCGCGTTTGCCGATGCGCCGGACGCTTCGTCGCCGTCGGCGCTGAAGGCGGGCGTCGAGAAACGCAGCCGCGAGCGCGACCAGCGTTTTCTGCGCTCGCCGACGATAAACGAGGCGGCGCGGCAGGCGCTGGATTTAGTGAGCCAACCGGCGAGCGTCTCGCCCGATTCGGTCAAGCCGACGCTGCAGAGCTTTGCCGCCGCGGGCGGTTATGAATTCGGACTGGTGATAGCCAACCGGGGCGATTCGGATATGTACGACGTGCAGGCGCGGCGCAAAGGCTCGGAAGTCTGGAAAGTCGTCAAAAGCGCGACCGGCAAAACCGTCAACGTGACCATCGAGCCGACCGCGCCCGGTCAGCCCGAACAACTGCAAGTCCGCGTCCAGCTCAAACGCAAAAACGAAAACTACGGTCAGCCGTCCGACCCCGTTTACGTGACGGTCAACCCCTGAATCTGAAACGATGAATGATGAACGCGGAACGATGAATTCGATAGTTTGAAACTGCAATTCATCGTTCCGCGTTCCGCGTTCCGCGTTCATCGTTTATTTCTTCGCCGGGACGCGGACGAAAATGGTCGTGCCTTTGCCGCGCGCGGATTCGATGACGAGCGAGCCGCCGCAGATTTTGGAGCGCTCGCTCATCCCGATTAAGCCCATTCCTTTCGTGCGGTTGCGCTTGTTTTTCGGGTTGAAGCCGACGCCGTCGTCCTCGACAATCAGCAGAACCGTGTCGTCGCGTCTTTCCAGCAGGACGGAGACGTTTTTCGCCTTCGAGTGCTTGTGGACGTTGTTTAAGGCTTCCTGCGCGATGCGGTAAAGGTTCGTCTCGATTTCAAAGGCGAGCCGCGCGCGCCTCAGTCCCGCCGCGTGAAACTCGGTGCGGATGCCGGTGTGATGCGAAAACTCGCGGGCGAAGTTCTCGACCGAAAGAGCCAGTCCCAAATCGTCGAGCGCCGCCGGGCGCAGCTCCCACGCCAGAAAATCCACTTCCTTGTCGAGCCGCTCGGTGATTTCGTTTATCTGGTCGAGCGCGCCGCAGGCTGCGCTGTTGTCGCCGCACGCTTTCCGGGCTTCTTCGAGCTTGAGCCGCAGGACGGTCAGCTGCTGCCCGATGTGGTCGTGGATGTCGCGGGCGATACGCCGCCGCTCGTCTTCCTGCGTGGTGACGAGCTGCGCCAGCATATCCTTTTCGCGCCGGACGGTGTCGGCTTTAAAGCGCTCGGTCTGGTCGCGGCAGATTTTGACGAAGCCCGACCTGCCGTCGCTGAGCCTCATCAGCATTCCCGAAGCGAAAAAGAGCGTCCCGTCCTTGCGGATGTGCCAGCGCTCGTCCTCGGCGCGTCCCTCGCGCAGCGCGGTCGTCACTTCCTTCAGGTGCTCGCCCTTTTCGCGGTCTTCCGGCGTGAACATAATCGCGCCGTCCATCCCGATAACCTCGTCTTCCGTCCAGCCGAAGACGTTTTCCGCGCCGCTGCTCCAAGACCGTATCTTGTTGTTTTCGTCAAGCGTGAAGATGGCGTAGTCGGTCGCGCTCTCGACCACGAGGCGCAGCCGCTCCTCGGACGCCCGCAAAGCCGATTCGTTCGCCCGGCGGGCATTGACGTCGCGCGCGATGGTCGAGACGCCGATAATCTCGCCCGCCTCGTTCCTGACGGGCGACATCATCACTTCGAGGCTGATTTCGTGCCCGTCCTTGTGCAGCCGCACGGCGTCGTGAATCAGCGTCCGCTCGCCCCTTTTAATCATCTCCACGTTGGCGAACACCTGTTTTAAATCTTCGGGCAGCGCGAGTATCGACAGCGGTCTGCCGATTGCTTCCTGCGCCGTGTAGCCGTAAATGCGCTCAGCCGCCTTGTTCCACGTCGTGATGACGCCGTCGAAATCTATCGTGATAATCGAATCGTCGGTGGATTCGACAATCGCGGCGAGAAAGAACCGCGCCGCTTCCGCCTGTTTGAGCTGCGTGATGTCCGGGAAATTCAGGATGACGCCCTCGATGCGGTCGTCCAGCGCGCGATAGGGCAGAATCCGCACCAGGAAAATTTTCCGGTCGCGGCTGCGGATTTCGCGCTCGATTGGCTGGAGCGTTTTTAAAACCTCCGTCGCGTCGCGCTCCAATTCGGCGTAATCCAGGCTGTTGGTGAAATGCCTGAGCGGTCGCCCGACGTCGCTCTGCGTGATGTTGAAAATCTGCTCGACAGCCGGAGTCAGCCGCTTGATGCAAAACCGGCGGTCGAGAAAAATCGTGGCGATGTCGGTCGAAGCCATCAGGTTGAGCAAATCGGCGTTGACGCGCATCGTCTCGTCTATCTTTTCGCGGTGCTCGTGGTTGATGGTCGTCAGCTCCTCGTTGACCGACTGCAATTCCTCCTTGCTGGTTTCCAGCTCCTCGCTGGTCGAGCGCAATTCCTCGTTTATCGCCTGCAATTCCTCGTTCGAGGCTTTCAGCTCCTCGATTGAAATCTCGTGCTGCTCGATGGTCGCGCGAAGATAGTCCTTCGTCCGCGCCAGCTCGTCTTCGAGCTGTTCCACGACCGCCTGCATCGCGTCGTCCTTGTCCAGCCGCCGCGCGTCTTTTTCCCGGATGCGCTCGGCAGCCGGGAGAGCGGAATTTTTGTTCTCGTCGATAATCACGAGCAGGTAATCGGTCTTCTCGCCGTCAAGCTCGACCGGGCGGATGGTGAGATTAACGCTCGCCGCGCCCGATTCCAGATTGACGCGGACGTTTTCAAACCCGGACGTCTGCCCGCTGCGCTGCGTGGTAAACAGCGCGGCGCGCAAATCGGGCAGCAAATCCGGGTGTGCGAGCTTGAGCAGGTTGTTCGACGGCTCGCCGCCCTTGTGGCGCAGAAAACGCCCGGCGGATTCGCTGATATACTGGACGTCGAAATCCTGATTGACCAGAATCGAAGGCGGCGCAAAGGATTCGAGCAGCTTGTAGTGCATCTCGCCGAACGAATAAGCCCGCTCGCGCGGCTTGAGCCTGATGCCCGGCTTTCTCGCGTTCCACACGCCGATTTCCGGCATTCGCGGCGGCGCGACGGCGTTTACCTGATGCCCCGCGCGGCGCGAGTAAAGGCGCAGCTTTTTATCGACCGGCGCGAACAGCCCCGACTCGTTCTCGACCGTTTCCGAGCTGCCGAGAAAAAGATAACCGTGAGCGGCGAGCGAGAAA
>JALZHR010000090.1 GCA_030860665.1 Acidobacteriota bacterium | reverse complement strand
GACGAGAACGATTTGACGCTCGCCCGCGGCGGCGGAGAATTTTTCCGCCTGGTCGAGCGCCGCCTGCAAGCCTTTTTTCAGGTTCGTTCCGCCGCCCAGAGTGTAATTTTTGACGAATTCCATCGCGTCTTCGACTTTTTCGGTCGTCGCCGGAACAGGCGCGGCGACGAAAGCGTCGGCTGCGTCGTTGAACAAAATCAGGTTGAATTCGTCTTCCGGCGCGAGATTGTGCAGAAAAAAATCTACCGCCTCGACCGCGCGCTCGAGCTTGTCGCCGTACATCGAAAGCGACGTGTCGAGCAGCAAAACGACTCGTTTCGGCTGTCGCGCGCCGTTCGGATTTGCGGCGAAAACGGCTTGCGCCTGAAAAAATCCGTCCGGGTTTTTTTCGGCGAGGCGCGGGTCGCGCAAATCATAAGCGGAAATCCGCTCGGGCGCGCGATAGGCGATGACCGAAAGCGTGTTTTCGCCCGCGTTTATTTGATAGTCAAAGGAAAAATCGTTTTTCAGCTCGACGTTTGCGGCGCGAAATTCGCCGACGAATTCGTTCGGCTCGGATTTTGAAACCTGCAAAGGGTAAGCCGGATTTTCGGGCAGCAGCGGCGTAATCGCGTAATCGCTCAAAACGCGGATTTTCAAATTCAGCTCGCTGACCGTCTGCGTCTCGCCGTAGGCGGGCTTTAGGGGAAACGTAAAACGCGACGTGAGATTCTCGACCGGCAAATCTTCGGTGTATTCCATTTCCAGCCGCTTTGTGCCGAAAGCGTTAATCGGGAAAATTTTGGCGGAAAAGCCCGCGCCGCTTTCGCTTTCGTCGGTCGTCTGCAAAATTCCGGGGTCAATCTGCGCCTGTTTGATTTCGCCGTAAATGTGGTTGGCGCGGCGTCGTTCCATCATCACGCCCGGAATCCGCAAATCGTTGTCCCAGACGGCGAAATCCGAAATCAGAGAAGCTTTCGGCAGCGCGAAAACGTATTTTCCTTCCAAAGTTCGCTCCGTGTGATTGTCGAAAATCTGCAAAACCTTGACGGCGGCGTGCTGGTTGTCAATCGTAATCTCGACGTTCATCACGGACAGCGACAGGACTTTAGGGTCGGGCTTTCCGGTAGAAAAAGCCGTAGACGGAATTAAAACGCCCGATTGCGCCAGGCTCAGGGAGAAAATCAGAAAAATCTGAAGCGCGCAAAGGCACGGGCGCAAACAAAGCCGAACGAGAAACGCGGAACGATGAACGATGAATTGCAAATTCCGCGTTCCGCGTTTCGCATTACGCGTTTGTTTTACCGGCGCAGCGACGCGAAAATCTGCGGCTGAATTCTCTTCGCGTCGCTGCGCCTTTGCGTTAAAAATTTTCATTCGCTTTCAACTCCGTCGAAATATTTTTTATTAACGCGCGCGATTCCGGCGGTCGTGCCGAAATAAACGTTTCCCGCGTCGTCGCCCGCGATGCTCAGGACGGTTTCGGCGGGCAGAATCCTGCGGACGGTTTTCCACCGGGCGTTTTGTAAATCGAGAATTTTCACGCCTTCCAGCGTTCCGAAGTAAAGCCTTTCGCCGTCGCCGAAAACGGCGTTCGGATTGACGACGAATTTTCCCGCGTCGCTTTCAAAAGGGCGAATTTCGCCCGACGGCAAAAGCTCGAAAGCTCCGCCGCCGTAAGTGCCGATAAAAATTCTCTCGCCCGGCGTGACGGCGAGCGCCGTCACCCAGTTTGTTTTCAGATTAGAATTCGTGTCTTTGAACGTGCGCGCGACGCGATTGTTTTCGATTTCCGCCAAGCCGCCGAGCGTTCCGGCGTAAAGCTTTGCGCCGGCGCGCAAAGTCGTGTAAACGCTGTTGTTAGGCAAGCCGTTGACGGCTGACAGGACGCGAAATCTGCCGTTTTCGCGAAACGCCAAGCCTCGCGCCGTCGCTATAGAATCAGCCGAAAAATGCGTGACGGAATTATTCGGCAAGCCGTCTTTTTTCGTCAGGTTTTCGGCGGAAAAATCAGCTTTGAACCGAATCAGCCCGCTTGAGGTCGCCGCCGAAATCTGTTCCTTTTCTCTTTCATCAGCGGCGGCTTGCAGAAAATTTATCTCGCGGACGGTTTCCGATTCGATGTGTTTCAGCTTTTTGCCGCCGCCGTTTCCGTCGGCGGAGAAGACGTCGATTCCGCGCCGGAAAGTTCCGACCCAGAGATTTCCGCGCCGGTCAAAGGCGAGCGCCGAGACGAAATTGTCGGTCAGCGCGTTGTTTTCAGTCGGGCTGAAAGGCTGCATTTTTCCGTTGTTTAGCTGAAAAACGCCCTGATTCGACAAAAGCCGGAGCTTTTCGTCAGTTGAAATCAGACGCGCGTTCTGCGCATCCCGCGCGGCGGAAAATTCTTCGAGCGCGCCGTCGAAAGTGAAAATTTCGCCGTTGTCCCGGGCGAGGAAAATCCGGTCGTCGTGCAGCGCGAGGCTCGAAAGCGAAGGCAGAACGGCGAGCGTGCGAAAAGCTTTGTCCTGTAAAACTGACAAGCCGAAATCGGTGGCGACGTAGAGATTTTTGTCCTTGACGGCGATGCCGACGACGCGGTTCGACGGCAAGCCTTCGGCGGTCGAGAGATGCGTCCAGATGTCGTTTTCGTAAATCCACAAGCCGTCGTTAAAAGTTCCGACGAAAAGACGCGATTCGGTTTTAAACAAACAATTTATCGCCGAAAGACGCGTTTTTTCGGCTTTGATTTCGGAAAAATTCTTCCCGTCAAACTCAATCAAGCCGCCCGCGAAAGTGCCGATTAAAAGCTTTCCGCCCGTTTCCAGCAGCGACGTGACGGCTTGCGCGCGGCGGTCTGTCCACGCGTAGCCCTCAAAATTTTCGCCGTCGAAGGCGATTAAATTTTTCGTCCGCGTCCCGATAAAAAGCCGGTCTTTGTAGACCGCCAGCGCCGTCAAATCGCTTTCCGGCAAGCCGTCCAGAACGGTGAAATGACGCAGGATTTTTCCGTCTTCGGCGTCAAGCTGTACCAGCCCGCCGCCGGTCGCCGCAAAATAAAATTCGCGAAACCGCAGAAAATCACGAACCGCGCCCGTGCTTTGCAAAATCCGCAGGTGCGGAGAAAGG
>JALZHR010000303.1 GCA_030860665.1 Acidobacteriota bacterium | reverse complement strand
GCGTGATGACGCTCGACGTTCAGCGGCTTTTGAACGAGGCGCTGCCGCAGATTCTGTCCGGCAATCCGGCGAAATTAAACGAGATTAACGAGCAGATTGACCAGATTAAAAATCAAACGGGCTTTGACGTTCGCCAGTTTGAACAAATTGCCGTCGGCGTCGCCTTCAGACAAACGGCAAGCTTGAAAAACACTTTCGACCCGGTCGTTCTGGCGCGCGGAAAATACAACTCAGAGGCGCTGCTGACGCTGGCGAAAATCGCCCTCAAAGGCAAATACCGCGAAGAAAAAGCGGGCAATAAAGCCGTTTACATTTTCGCCGCCAGAGAAATTTTAGCCGAAAACAAAGCGAGGTTTACGGGCAATTCGGCGCTTAAGATTTTCGATATTCTATTGAATAAAATGCCGTCCGAAATTGCGGTCACGACGCTTGACGCCCGGACGCTGGCAATCGGCTCAATCGCCCGCGTGCGCGAAACGGTCGAAACTAAAGCCAAAGTCGGCGCCGACGTGGCGACGCTGCTCAACCGGAAACCGAATTCGATTATGAGCTTCGCCGCCAATACGCCCGTCGGGCTGAGCCAGTTTCTACGACTGGACGAGGATATGCTCGGTCAATCGCTGACTTCGATACGACAGCTTTACGGCGCGGTTACCCTGAACGCCGGAAACGTCGTCGGTTTCGTCGGCGCGAAATCGACGAGCCCGGAACAGGCGAAATCGCTCGAAGAAATGCTCGGCGGAGTGCAGGCGATTGCCAAAAGCTTTCTCGGCAACGCGCGCGGCGAGCAGAAACAGGTTTATGCCCGAATCCTGGACAGCGCGAAGATTACGCGCGCCGGTGCGGAAGTCTCGATTGATTTTCAGGTGGCAAACGCCGATGTCGCGGTGTTTATCAAATAACGCGAAACCGGCGGAATGAAACATAAAAAGGGAAATGAGTCGAACAAAACTCGTTTCCCTTTTTGCTTTCCGCTTTCTAATTTATAATTTTCAGCGATGATGAAGACAAAACAGTTTAGACGACGCCCGCTCGCGGCGATTTTTACCCTGACGATTGCCGCCTGTTTCGGTTTGATTTACGGTTTTTCCGGCGCTGTCTCGGCGCAGGAAAAACAGCGCGAGAGAGTTATCGCCAAACCGACGCCGACCGTCACGACAACGAAACCAACCGTTTCACCGACACCGACCGCCGCGCCGACGATGACGCCGACCGCAACGCCGTCGCCGTCGCCGGCAATCGCCGTCCAGACGATTCCCGAACTACAGGCGAAGATTCGCTCGATTCTGCTGCGCCCGCAGTTGCAGCGCGGGCGCGTCGGCGTGAAAATCGTCTCGCTCGACACGAACAAGGTCATTTTTGAAGAAAACGCCGAAAAATATTTTATGCCCGCGTCGAATATGAAAAACTTCACGGTTTCGACCGCGCTGGAAAAGCTGACGCCCGAATTCCGCTTCGTGACCAGCGTTTACGCGCCCGCGATGCCGGACGCGAGCGGCACGATTCGCGGCGATTTGATAATTTACGGGCGCGGCGACCCGAGCATCTCGACCGCCTTTAACGACAAGGATTATTACCGCGGAATGAATAATCTGGCGGAAAAAATCGTCGCTTCCGGCGTCCGGCGCGTCGAAGGCGCGCTCGTCGGCGACGAAAGCTATTTTTCGGGCGACCCGCTGCCTTCGAGCTGGGAATGGGACGATTTGCAGTGGTATTACGGCGCGGAAGTTTCGGCGCTGACCGTCAACGACAATGCGCTGGATTTGGTCGTTCGTCCCGGCTCTGCGGTCGGCGCTCCGGCGAGCGTCCAGCTTCTGCCGTCCGCAAGCGGCGTCGTGCTGGTCAACAACACGAGAACGAGTGCGGCTGGCACGCGGCGCGACATCGGCGTTCGCCGACGGCTCGGGACAAATGTCGTCGAAGTTTTCGGCTCGATTCCGCTCGGGGCGGGCGCTTATACGAATTACGTCTCCGTTCCGAAACCGGCGCTGGTTTTCGTCTCGATGCTGCGCCAGCTGCTTGAACAAAAAGGTGTCGTTATTACGGGACAGACGCGGACGGTCGACGCGGAATTTCGCCGCAGCGCGCCGCTTACGGCAAGTCTGGTAGAGGTCGCAAAGCTCGAATCGCCGCCGCTCAGCCTGATTGCCGCGAAAACGATGAAGCCGAGCCAGAACCTTTACACCGAGCTGATTCTGCGCGCGATGGGCGAGAGCGTCGGCGACAAAACCAACCCGCGCTGGACGAGCGCCGACCGCGGCATCGCCGTCGTCGATAAATTTTTGCAGGAAATCGGCGTCGCGCCGGGCAGCGTTTTGATGTATGACGGCTCGGGCTTATCGCGTCACGATTTAATCACGCCCGAGGCGGTCGTACAGCTTTATTCGTATATGAACAGCCGCAGCCGCTTTGCTCCCGCGTGGCGCGACAGCCTGACGATTGCGGGCGTCGACGGCACATTGTCGAGCCGCTTTAAGGGAACGCGCGGCGAAAACAACGTGCGCGGAAAAACCGGAACGATTGACCAGGTTTCGAGCCTGTCCGGCTATCTGACGACCGCCGCCGGCGAGCGCCTGGCTTTTTCCGTTATCACGAACAATCTCCCGAACGGCAGCCTGCGCACCGGAACGATTGACGAAATCGTGACCCTGCTGGCGAATTTTAACGGCAGAACAAACTAGAAGAAATGCGGAATGCGGAACGCGGAATGAAGGAAAGTTTTGAGTTATGAGTTTCAAATTTTAAGTCGAGGAAAATCATTAATTCAAAATTCAAAACTCATAATTCGTTCATCATTCATCATTCATCGTTCCGCATTCCGCATTCCACATTCCGCATTCCGCATTTTTATGAATTCAATCAGCTTCTGCAAATTTCACGGTTTCGGCAACGATTACATCGTTTTTGAAGCCGAAGAATTAAAAGGCGTCGCCTCGCTTTCGGATTTCGCGGTTCGGGTTTGCCATCGAAACACGGGCATCGGCGGCGACGGCATTGCCATACTGGAAAAGCTTTCGGGCGAATCGGCTGATTACTCGTGCCGCATTATTAACCCGGACGGCAGCGAAGCCGGATTCAGCGGCAACGGAACACGCTGCGCCGTCGCGTATCTTCATTACAAAAATCTCTGGCGCGAGCCGAACCTGCGGCTCGAAACCAAGAGCGGACTGAAAAATTACGAGTTTTTAAGCCGCGACAGCGATACGTTCTGGTTTCTCGCCGAGCTCGGAAAACCGAAATTCGATTTGCACAACGCCGCGCGCGACGCGGCAGCCGAAATCGCCGCCCAAAAGAATCTGAAAATGTCCGAATTTTCGACGTTTTTATTGCCGCGCGAAGGTCTGGCGCTCAAATTCTTTTATGTAGATGTCGGCAATCCCGTAGCCTGTATATTCGTCGAAGATTTCGATGAATTCGACTGGCGGCGCGTCGGGCGAATAATGGAATCGAATACGGAAGTCTTTCCCGAAAAAACCAACGTCGTTTTCGTTAAAACGATTGATATTGAAAACATCGAAATCCGCATCTGGGAACGCGGCGCGGGCGAGACTTCGTCGTCGGGAACGTGCTCGATTGCGGCGGCGGTCGCGCATCTGCACCGCGAAAACCTGCGCGGCGCTGTTCGCGTTCACGCGCCGGGCGGCGCGACCGAAGCCGTCTGGCGCGAGACGGACGACGAGATGCTGATTACAGGACGCGCCGATTTGGCTTTCTGCGGCGCGTGGCTCGGAGAATCCGTCTGATTGTCGGAAAGCGTGAAAACAAAAAAAGATACGCGCAATCTCAATCAGGAAATTGCGCGTATCTTTTGGGTAACGTTTCAAGAGCGTGCGAATAAACTACATAGTCCTGTCGGCGCTCGATGAGCTGATTTTCACGCCGCCGTTGGTCGTAATTATGCGAATCGGCGCGCCGCCGCCGTTTAAATCCGCCGTGACGCGGGTCTGGCGATTCCAGCCGTTTCTTTCCGAAGGCTTCTCGGCGCTGAGAGCGGGAAAGTCGCTTTTGAATCCGCCGTTGGTCGTGCCGACTTCGACTCGCGCGGCGAAGTTTTCGGGAACTGACAGGTGAACGCCGCCGTTCGAGGTTTCCAGGTTCAGCCCGTTTCCTCTCCAGCTGCCGCCGCTCAAGCTTACGTGAACGCCGCCGTTGGTCGTTTTGCCGCGCACGTCGCCGCCGACTTCGCTCAGGTGAACGCCGCCGTTGGTCGTCTCGAATTCCATCGCGCCTTCGACCGAGCTGATGTGGATGCCGCCGTTGTGCGCTGTCAGCTTCAGATTCGTCGCGCGCGGGACGAGAATTTCGTAGGAAACCGCCCAGTTCGTTTCGTCGTTTCCGCCTTCGGCGCGAATGGTCGAGCCGGTTTCGATGCGGACGCCGCGAGCGATGGCGCGCGCTTCTTCTTCGGTCGCCGCACGCGTCTGGATACAGGCGCGAACCAACACGTCGCTGCGGTTTTCGCCGCGCACGCGGATGCCGCCGTTGCGCCGCGCATCGACGTTCACTGTGCCGCCGCCGGAAACGACGGCTTCACGAAGCTCCTTGTGTGAAACCTTGTCGGCGCTTGAATAATTATAATTGTCGCAGAAACTGCCGCCCTTTTCGGACTTGTTCTTGCCCTGCGCAAAGACGGCTGAAGCGGACAGGCAAAGAATCGCTGCGAGCAGCAGAATATGACGGAAAAATGGCGTATTGGCTGAATAACCTTTCATTTTAATTTTCTCCTGATTTAGTATTTAGATTTCGCGGATTGCGTTTTCTATTAGGTAAACACCGCCCGCCGGCGGTTTGTGACACTAAATTGGAAAAATTTAAGTCCGAAGCCTGAAATACGAAGTCCAAAGTCCAAAGTCTAAAGTCCAAAGTCGGAATAAAGAGCCTCTTACTTTAACTATAAGCTGTGGTAAGACGCTTTTTACCTGGACTTCGGACTTCGGACTTCGGACTTCGGACTTCGGACTTTTACTCTTTCAGTGCGTCGATGATTTTCGGCGCGAGTTCCTCGCACCAGGCTTTTTCGAGATTCGTCATCAGCGCGACGGCGAAATTCTGTTCGGGAATCATAAGCAGATACGTGCGCGTTCCGGCTTGGCTGCCGTCGTTGAAGATTTTGCGCTGCCCGCCCTGCGTGTTGACGAGAAAACCGAAAGCGTAGCCGGATTCTTTGCCGTCGCGCGTTTTCGGCTTCGTCCACATTTGTTCGAGCGTTTCGCGTTTGACCAGCAGACCGCTGTTGAGCGCCGCGGCAAAGCGCGCCACGTCTTCGGCGGTCGAAACCGTTCCGCCGCCCGGAATTTTGATGGAAGTGTCGTGCAG
>JALZHR010000085.1 GCA_030860665.1 Acidobacteriota bacterium | reverse complement strand
GTCGAATCTACGCGTATTACAAATGCAGCTTCACCCGCATTTTATGTTCAATACCCACAACGCGATTGCGACATTAATTCATAAAGACCCGAAAACGGCGGAAAAAATGCTGATGAATTTAAGCGGTTTGCTGCGGTTTTCGTTAAAAAAGGTGAATATTCAGGAGGTGTCGCTGGAAAAGGAACTCGATTTTTTGAATAAATATCTGGAAATAGAAAAAATTCGCTTTCAGCAGCGCCTGAAAGTGACCATCAACGTTCAGCCGGAAACGCTCCGGGCGGCGGTGCCGAATATGATTTTGCAGCCGCTGGTCGAAAATGCCATCAAACACGGCATCGCGCCGCTCGCTCGCGGAGGGGAAATAAAAATCGAAGCCGCCCGCGACGAAGGTTATCTGAATCTGACAGTTTCCGATAATGGCATCGGACTGAGTGCAGAGATAACGACAAGCGCCGCCGGCGGCGGCGGAATCGGGCTGGCAAATACCAAAGCGCGTCTTGAACAGCTTTACAAAGACAAGGGTAAATTAGAAATCTGGACTGCACCGAACCAAGGGCTTAGAATTCAAATTAAAATCCCTTTTCGCGAGATAAAAAAGAACGAGCAGATTCTTGCGGACGAAATTAAAGCATATGAAGATACGCACCTTGATTGTTGACGACGAGCCGTTGGCGCGCGAGCGCGTTCGCGGTTTTTTAGCCGAAGAACCGGATGTCGAGATTATCGGCGAAGCGGAGAATGGAGCCGAAGCCGTTTTTCTCATTAACAAGCATCAACCCGATTTGATTTTTCTGGACGTTCAAATGCCGGAGTTGAGTGGATTCGATGTTATACAGGCTGTCGAGCTTGAAAATCTGCCCTATGTTGTTTTCATCACGGCTTACGACAATTATGCCATTCGCGCTTTCGATATTCACGCCCTCGATTATTTACTGAAACCTTTCACCCGCGAGCGCCTGCAACTGGCGTTAAAGCGTTTTCGCGGCGAACGTCTGAAAAGCGTCGAAAATCAGAGTTTAGACGAACGATTCATAGCGCTGCTGAATAGTTTGGGTCAATCCAGACAATATGCCGAAAGAGTTCTGATCAAAGCTAAAGGACGAATTTTCTTTCTCCAGGTCACGGAAATTGATTGGATAGAATCAGCCGGAAATTACATCCTGCTGCACGTCGGTCGCGAAAAGTATATGCTCCGCGAAACGATGAAAACAATGGAAGAGCGACTTGACCCGAAAGTTTTTCTCCGAATTCATCGCTCGACGCTGGTCAACACGTATCAGGTCAAGGAAATTTACCCGCTTTTTAGCGGCGATTATAACGTAGTTCTCAAAAACGGAACTGAATTAGCCTTGAGCAGGCACTACCGCGACCGTCTGCTCGAACTTTTCAATTTGTAGCGAATTTCTATCATTTAAAGCTTTGCCAAAAATGAGCCTGGAATCGAGTTCTTCAAACCGACCGAATCGATTGCTTCAGAAACCTTCGCCGATTTTGTTTTTCTGTTCTTTACGCTCGGCATAATAGCTTTTATGCACGATTTGCCAGGTGCCGTCGATTCTTAAAAGCGAAATATAATCGGTGAGTTTAACGGTCGGATAATCGAGAATAATTTTGCTGAACGCGGCGTCGCCGGAAATATCGAGGATTTCAATCCGGCGTTTACGGCTTGCTTCATCGGCGGCGGGCTTCTCGTTAAAGCGACAGGCAAATTCGTTGACGCTCAAATTTAACAACTTGCCTCCGCTTACCGCCGTTATTCGCGCGTCTTTGTGAAAGGCTTCGCGGATAAACTCGCTCTTGCCGGTCTCGTGCGCTTTCAGATAGTTTTCCAGCGAAACTTTTACCAATTTCTGTTCACTCTCGTTTCCCATAATATTATTTACTTCCTTTGATAACTTTTCTTAATTTATATCTTTTGGTTTTGCCCGAAAAAATTCGGTTGGAAACACAGTAACAAGCTAAAAATATAACCAACTCCCGTCAGCGAACGGCTTGCGCTGCGGGTAGGTCATAATTTAATAAAACAACAACCGTATAACCTTTTTTCCGATAATTTCCAGCTGAGCATTAACTCCGGGAAAGCCGCCGCGCCCGACTTTTGGTCTTCGATTAGGCGCCGGATTTGAAAGCCATAGCAGTATTGCTCGTCAGTCGAACGAAGTGTGCTGATTCCGGCAGTCAAAAACTGCTCGGTGAATAGCTTTCGCGAATGTAGGCTATAAAAATCGGCGGCGGATTCAATTGAATTTGTGACAAGTCGCAATTGGCGGTGACAAATGAAGGCGAAACAAGGACTTTCGGCTTAACAAGGACTCCCGATTCGCGAACAATGCCGAAGCTTTATTCAGATGGCTTGAATTAAATAGAAATACGGTTTGCCTTAATCGGCGGCGCGGCTTACGTTGCGAATCAAAACCAAATCGTTATTAACCGAAGCGCGGACGATAAAGAGAGTTTTTCCGTCGTTCGACCAGGCGAAATTAGTAATTTTGCCTGTTCTAAAGTCCGTTATGGGCTGTGGTTTGCCGCCGTCCAAAGGCATACTCCACAAATTCGGAATAGCTTCGCGGTTAACGTAGGTCAATGATTGCCCGTCCGGCGACCAGTCAAAAACGCCGGCTAAACTGACATCCAACGTTTTTTCGATTTGCGCCGGCGCGTTTGCGCTAAGTCTGGCAATTTGCAATAACCTTTTAAAATTTGCCAGTTCATACGACCAGAAGGCGAGACGTTTGCCGTCCGGTGAAATGGCTTGTGAAGAGTCTGAGGTCGCTTGATTTTCAGGAAATAACGGCGTCGCCTCGCCCCCGTCAATCGCCACCTGCATCAACCGCGTGGCGTTTCCGCCTGCAACGTTAAATTGCTGATTAAAAATGATTGTTTTGCCGTCGGGCAAAACTTTGGGGAAAAAGCTGTTCGAATTTTCATCAGTCAGAGGGACGACATTTTTACTCTGGGCGTCCATTCGCCAGATGCGGGCGTTACCGTCCTGGTTAGAGCTAAAGACGATGTATCGCCCATCGGGCGTCGCGGCGGGCGATGTATTACTGCGAGCTTCTTTGGTCAGCGATTGGGCATTCCGTCCGTCCGCGTCCATTTTCCAAAGGTTAATTTCCTTGTTTTCGTTTCGCGTGAAAAGGATTTGTCCGTCCGGGGTTACATCCATACCGGAGTTACCGTCTAAAGCGCGGCTTTCAGGCGTAATCTGCGTCAGTTCCTTCGACGCGGGCGAAAATTTCCAGAAAGTCGAAACCGTATCGCTTTTTAAGGCTATGAGCATATTTGCTTCAGCCGTCAGCCCGATGCCAAAATAGTTGTTCAAATCGTTTGTAATTCGCTCTATCTCGCCGCCTGGATAAACGACGCGCCATATTTGCTGCGCGGTTTCTTCCGCTTCTCGCGCCGTAATCAAAAAACCGGAATTATCTTTAAACCAGCGGAGGCTTCCGACTGAAATCCAATTTCCGAGCCGCAAGTCGCGCACGCTTTTGTCGGAAAATCTTAAATCTAAAATTGTCGTTGCGACAGCTTCACCGCCCTTGTTCATCCCGGCAATTATCAGCAGCCTTTCTCCGTCGGGAGACCAAGCCGGCTCGCCGAAAAAGTTAAACTCGGTTTGTTTGGTGTTAATGACCGGCTGTAAATCAGAGCCGTCAATATTGACAGTGTAAATCACGTCATAACCGTGTCTGCCCTGTTCGCGCCGCATAAACGCCAGTCGCTTGCCGTCGGGCGCAAAAGAAATGCCGCTGTCGATATCTTCAACGATTTTTCTCGGCGTCCCGCCGAGCACGGGTATCTGGTAGAGCGTGCCTATACTATTGGAAGAATCATACTGGACGTAATAAATGTAATTGCCGTCAGGCGAAAAATCAATGGCGGCAAAATCAAGCGGGGTCGGCGGAACTATCGTGACGCTGCTTTCAGTGGCGATTTGCCGGACAACCAGAGAGCGGCTGCCAAAATCTCCGGCGTGATAAGCGATATACTTGCCGTCCGGCGAGATTGCCGGCAGCCGCACTCTGCCGTCGGTCGTAATCCTGGAAACCTGAGTTTTCTGAAAATCTGTAACCGCGCGCGGCAGCGTCGAGGTCGGAAACCAAAAACGGTAAATGCCCGCCAATCCGGCAAGTATTGCAACCGACCCCATTAAGGCTGCAAGTATAACTCTCTTATTCTGTTTAACTGTTTGAGCAGCGTATTCGGCGCTCGATAGCGGAGAGGCTGAAACCTGCGTCGGATGATTTGCGCTCAACGTTTGGTGAATGAGGGTCGTGTTTTCCGTAATGCCGGGCTTTGAATCGGTATCGACGCGCCTTTCCAAACTGATTTCGTGCTCCAGGTCGTAAAGTAGATTTTTTAAATCGAGGGCAAAATCCTTAATGCTCTGATAGCGTTCGTTACAATCTTTCTGTAGAGCCCTGCAAACTATACGATTCAATTCCGCCGGAGTATTCGGCGCGAGATGCATCAGCGCAGGCGGTTCGAGATGGATGATTGCCGCCATCGTGTCGCTCGAGGTCGCCCCCCGAAATGGAACTACCCCGGTCAGCATTTCGTATAGCACTACTCCCAAACTCCAGATGTCTGTGCGCGCATCGACGGTCAGCCCGCGCGCCTGTTCCGGCGACAGGTAACGAACGCTGCCTATGACCATTCCCGGCATCGTGTTAAAAATCTGCCCGGTCGCGTTTTCGGATTTGTTGTTCGTCGGCAGTCCGGTCGGTTTCGCCAGCCCGAAGTCTAAGACTTTAACGTATCCATCGCGCCGTATCATCACGTTTTCCGGCTTGATGTCGCGATGGATGATTCCGGCTTCGTGCGCGGCAACCAGCGCATTAGCGATTTGTTCGGCAAAGCGCACTGCCTGAATCACGCGCAGCGGCGAGTCTTTCAAATATTGCCGCAAAGTCAGACCATCTACATACTCGGTGGCGATAAACCAGGAGCCGTCTTCCATCTCGCTGATTTCGTAAATGGTGATAATGTTCGGATGATTCAGAGCGGAAACGGCGCGTGCCTCCTGTTTAAAGCGGCGGCGGCGCAACTCGTCGCCGGAAAACTCGGCGCGAAGAATTTTCAGCGCAATCAGACGGTCGAGCTGCGCGTCGTGCGCCAGGTAAACTTCTCCCATTCCACCGATGCCTAATTTCCGGCGAATTTCGTAGCGTCCGATTTGTTTCCTCAAACTCATCTGAAACTTATTCCCTAATGGACTTTATTATCACCATCATCTACAGATTGCTTCGCTTTAAGATTTAGCTTCTCTTATCTTAGTAATAGATACGCGCCGGCTGTATGGATACGGATTACTTTGATAACACCGCCAATATCATTTTCCTGGCAAAAATCTTTCAGGAAACGTCAAAAAATGTCGCGAAACTTTTTTCACTTTATAATCTCCCTAAAATCCACTTTGCTTCCGGTCAAATAATCACAGGTCGGGAACTTTGCGCTACCGCAGCGCAAAATCCGGCTTGATTATCATTTTCCTTTTAAATAATTCTCAACCGACTGGCGGCTAATGAACGAAGTCGAGAAGAAACCAGGCATTATTTATTTTCAAATGTTATTGGAATCTCTTCAATAAATTTGTGATGAAGTGCAGGCGAATATGGATAAAATGAGGAAATCCGAAGATTTGATTCTTTGAAAATTATAAGGGCAACAAATTTTCGCGCCATAGGTTTTAAAGATTACCCGTCTAATGCGCCAGAGATATTAATAAACATCCCGCCAAAAGAATAAACGTGCCTATCTTTTTAGGAAACGTCAAGTCTTCCCGCAGAAGTTTCCAGCCTAAAATTACTCCGAAAACAATACTCAGTTGTCTTAATGCTATCACGTAGCTTGCCTTTCCTGTTTGCAATGAATATAAGACGAGTAGATACGTAAAGGTGTTAAAAAATCCGACCTGCACTATTGAATGCCTCAGATTCGTCCATTCGTTTTTAATGGCTTCGAACGGGTATTTAATAAAAATAAACAGCGCGTAGGAAACTGCTATAAGAGACGTGTAGGCGCAAATATAAATGAACGGCGTCAGGTATTTGATTGAATATTTATCCCACAGCGTATAGCAGGCTGCCGTTAGAGCCGCCAGCAAAGCCAGTAATGCCGCCGAACTTTTAAGTGTTAAAACAACCGCCGCAAATTCCTTGAAGTTAAACGCCGGCAATTGAACGCAGACCAGCCCGGCTATTATTAACAGAATGGCGATAAAACCTACAGAATCAATTTCTTTTCCGATAATAAGGTAAGCCAGCGGAAGCAGAAACAGCAGCATTCCCGCGCGCGAAATCGGATAGACTAATGAAAGGTCGCCGCCGCTGTTATAAGCCTGACCTAGAAAGACGTAATTCAGAAGGACGAGTAAAGCCCCGATTACGTAAAACAACCAGTAGTTAAGTATGGCAATTTCATCTTTAGTGATGAAATAGATAAAAGGAATCAGGAAGAGAACAGCTTCCACCACCTTGCTAAGTCCGATAAAAACATGTGTGCCGCCTGACCGCTTGAGAATAAAATTCCAATAAGCGTGCGTGAAAGCCGACAGCAAAACCAAAGCGTAAGCAACTAATTCCATAAATTCCGCGTTGTGAAAGCGGCGAAACCCGAATTCAAGAAACTCCGATGCCGCCGCGTCAATCGCTTAATCTTCGGCTGAAATTATTATCAGGGTTTTGTCCCGTTATTTTTTTTCGCACTCCGGGCAGAGCGTTTCCTGCTCGACTGCTGCTGCTGCTGCGGAGGACGACGCCGGAGTCGGATAACCGCAATTTTTACATTCGGTTGATTGACTGATTTGGCTGGGATGCAGCCCGTAAACTTGTGTCAGAAGGGTTTTGATACGACGCACTATATTTATACATTCATCCGGGCGCAGCCTCTGGTTATCTGAAGCCCAGGCAAGGCGTTCGGCATAATCAGGAAACTTTGGAGCTTCGCCCCATTTCCAGGATGCGTTTGTTGCTTGCTGACTTCTTCCGAGCAAATGAAGATGAACTTTGCGATATTCTCTGGCGTTTTTAAGGACGCCTTCAGGCTCCGCCATCTCATTCAATGCCCAGTTGCCCGCTTCCCAGTAGTTTATGCAGCCGTTGGCAAGCTGCGGCAGCCTTTCCAGCATTGCTCTGGCTGTCGCGGCTACTAAAAAAGACCACAGCGTTAATTCAACCGGCGTCAGCTCACTGCGCTCCCAAACTTCTCTGGGAGGATTTACCACTAAATTACCTCCGTCACGGCTGCTTACCAGGACCAGCTCCCGGCTTGGTAGAATAACCTCCCCGCCGATACATTTAAACAGTTTCAAGGACATATGCCACCCAAATCACTTTATATTTTTAGTTTTGCCCGGCTTGTCGCGCCCTTTCCGGAGAGCGGCAAGTCGCCCTTATTAGCATTGTGTCAAACGTAGATAATCGGAATACTACGTCATCTGCCTAGAGCCAGGTAAGAAAGCCAATTTCAATTCCTACGTATGATTTTGTCTGGAATCGATTTGTTTCAGATGGTGTTTCAGATGCACGAGGTAATCTTCGAGAAGAAATCCGAGTTTAACGACGTTGTATTCACCGATTCTACACGGGACCTGAAGCGTTTCGTCGGGAATACGCTTAATAACCCGCGCCAGATGCCGGTTATAGATTCTCCAAAATTCGAGCAGTTCTGCCCAGGGACTTTCATCATATCCCTGTGAATCAACCCAGTGGTCCTGGCTATATTTTGGAAAGGCGAAATCCGAAAATTCCTGCGCTCTTATAAAACGCTGATGGTTATTCGCCGCCGAATCGACCAGGTGACCGATTAATTGTTTACTTGACCATTTATCAGGCGCAGGTTTCACGGACACGCCTGAATCGCTCAAAACTCTGAGTTTTTGGTAGGCTTCTTCTACTATCAGAACCAATTCGCTCGCTACGGACTGCTGCAGCTTCTTTTCCATAATTTCCTTTTCCAAAATAAAATTGATATGAATGTATATTTAAATTAGCCTTTAGCTTTTAAATTCTTCCTGTGTCTTCTGCTCGCCGGTAAATGATTTTTTAAAATTTATCAATGACAGTCACGCCCGTTCCGGGAAAACTATCCATATTGACCAGGTGCTGCGGCGCATCCTCGAGGCAAATCGTTTTGCCGATTAATTTTCCGGGCTTCAGTTTACCTCGTCTTATCATTTCCAGCATTTCCGCATACTTGAACGCCTGCATTCCGTGACTGCCTAGAATTTCCAGCTCGCCTGCGACGATTTTGTTCATAGGAATTTGAGGAAAGCGGTCTTCAGTTCCCAGCAAACCGACTTGAATATGTTTTCCACGTTTTCTTAAACAGGAAATCGAGTTAAAAACCGTAATGGAACTGCCGAGCGCGTCAATCGAAACGTGCGCGCCGCCATTCGTGATTTCCTTAACGGCTTCTACCACATCTTCGACCTGCGCCGTATTGACAGACGCCGCCGCGCCGATTGATTTTGAAAATTCAAGCTTCTCGTCGGCTATATCTATCGCCACGACATTTGCTCCGAGAGCGTCGGCAATCATAATTGCCGACAGACCGACACCGCCGCCGCCGTGAATTGCCACCCATTGCCCGGCAGAGACTTTTCCCTGCTCGACGACCGCCCGAAATGACGTGATAAACCTGCACCCGAGACAGGCTGCCGTGACAAAATCGATTTCATCGGGCAAGCGAACCAGATTAACGTCTGCGTAATCAACCGCTACGTATTCGGCGAAAGCCCCCCAATGTGTAAATCCGGGTTGAAACTGGTAATCACAAACCTGATGATTTCCGGAAACGCACTGGGCGCAAGTCCCGCATCCGCAAACAAACGGGAGTGTGACGCGGTCGCCCTCTTTCCATCTGACCACGTCTCGCCCGACGACCTGAACCGTTCCCGAAATCTCGTGTCCGGGAATATGCGGCAACGTAATGCCCGGGTCGTGTCCCATCCACCCGTGCCAGTCGCTGCGGCAAATCCCGGTTGCGCCGACCCGCAGCACGACTCCGCCTTTCTGTGCGGTCGGGTCGGAAACTGTTTGAATCGTCAAAGGCTGACGGAATTGCTCGTATATTGCAGCTTTCATTTGGTTTTCGTTTAAGTGTCCGCGCTAATAATAAAATCAGAAATTTTATAATTAACGGCTTTCCAAAATAATAAATATCACTTTTTTTACTCATTTCACTTTTTATCTTTCTTTACAAATTTGTTCTTTCTGCGGATAAACCCGGAGATATATCATCAGTCCGCTCATTCTAATTTTTAACTTTCCGTTGCCAGTATTCCCGCGAAACTTTATTGTCTTTCGTTTCACTGTTCAGGAGAACACTGACAATCTTCCATTCGCCATTTAAATTTGCTACCTGAAAGCTGAAAATACCACGGTCGATTATTTCTTCTCAGGTTGCCGGCAATTGATTGCAAACAAAACAGCGATGATTAACAGAATAGTTTTTTGCATGAGCGTCTTTTATGCTCGGGCAGCTCAGCGTTTGGTTGTTGCTTCTCGGAAAACTGCGGCTACCGAAGTCGGAGCGACATAACTGCGAAAAATGGTTTTTCGATAAAATGATTCGCCCGTAATTTGCTGTTGAAATTCTTCGATGTTCACGCTCTTCTGCGCCTGTTCGAGATTTTCGCCCCGGGCGATTGCCGCCTCGGTTTGCTGCTCGACCGAGGCGAACATCCGCGAAATCAGTTTCAAGTAAGAATCGTCGCGCAAAACCGGACCGTGACCAGGAACAATCGCTGCCGGTTTCAGAGCAATTATTTTGTCGAGCGTAGCGCTCCAATCGCCGATGTAAGATTGGTCTGAACCGACATATGGAACCGGATAAACTACCAGATCGCCCGTCACGACTATTTTTTCCTGCGGCAGATGCACAATTAAATCCCCGCTCGTGTGCCCGCGTCCCAAATGCAGAATTTCCAATACGCGATTGCCCCGCTTCAAAGTTAAGCCCTGAGTAACGGTGATACTAGGCAGGATTGTCTGCAGCGCCGGACTTTCTTTTAGAAAGCGTTCCGCTAATCCCACGTCGTTGGCGAGTCCCTGCATTTCTTCGCTGGATAAAACGCGCCCGCCCGAACTTTTTCCTTTTTGCAGCAAACCGCGCAGGTAAGTAATAAAACCGGGCAAACCGTTTAGAGTTTGCCTCCGGTTTTCCAACCCTTTTTCTGTCATATAATCCTGAATATCGGCGTGCCCGATAAATTCGACGTCTGGAAAAGCCTGGCGATAAACCTGATTTCCATTGATGTGGTCGTCGTGCCAGTGAGTATTAATCACGTATCTGACCGGCTTTTTAGTCAACTTACGCAACTCGACGAGAACTTCTCTGGTATAAGACGGACTGATGTTCGTGTCAATCACCACGACGTCTTTATCATTAATAATAAAAACGTTGTTGGCGTTCGACCCCAAACCGGGCGAATCTTTTCGAATGACGGCATAGACGCCTGCGGCGAGTTTGGTGATTTCAAATCTTTTTTCTTGTGCAAAAATCGTGAACGGCAGCAAAAGAAAAAGCGCGAACAGGATAGTGCGGGTTAAAAACATATCTATTCTCAACTGTTTTTTAATTAAAAATCCTTTTCAGGTAATTATTAAAATTCGATTTGAATCAAATTCATTAATCCAAATCAAAAGATTCAAGGGCTTCCGGTCGTTTTAGTTTTATATTCTTTTCCGCCATCCCGAAGTAAATTGTGACAACTTGCAGAAATCAGGTGATAAGGTGAAAGTTTGGATTCCTGAATTTGAAATTCACTGGAATACGGAGAACGGGTCTAATGCAATTAAGATAAAAACTCAGGAAAGAAGCGGCGCACTAAAGAACCTGGCGAAGAACAATCCATCACGAATGCCGTCGCAGACCTGATATTTCTTCTCGTTGTGTTCAGTCCGGAACTCCGCCGCCGGTTGTTGCCGCCGCCGGTTTCGAAATTCGTCAGGGCGCGCACGACTACTACCACTACCGGCGCTGGTTGCGTTCGTGCGGCAAACCTCGTAGATTCGCCACCGCCTTAAGGCTTGGAAAGGTCTGGATTTTATTCATTAAATCCATCAATTATTTTTTACTAATACTTTTAATTATATGATTGATGGCGCAAATTACTTCTGCGGGTTGTTCAAGGTGTATATAGTGTCGGGAATTTTCCACCAAAATATGTTCGGCGCCGGGCATCTTTGTGAGCCACTTTTTGTGTGCCTCTAATTTCACCTCGCGCTCGAGAACCGCCCCCGGAAAGGACCGGTTAATTTTCATCCCGCTCAGTAAAAAGACCGGAATTTTTCGCAGCGGAAAGTACTTTTCCGCTTGCTCGCCGCTCAGCTCAAGACTGTTTTTTTCGAGGCGCTGCGTCTCGGTCATTTCGCCCGAGTATTGCAAGATTGTCTTTTCCCTTCTTGCCCAATCCTCTGCCGATATTCTTGCCTGAAGCCGTGATTCGCGGTAAGCCGGGTCGACCAGCACGATTCCGGCTACTTCCTCCGGGTAAAGGTGTGCGTAAACGCCCGCAATCCATCCTCCTAAAGAATGCCCGACCAGAATATAGGGCGGCGGAATCTTTGCTGTTTGCAATAACACGTGGAGTTCGAGAGCCATTTGCTTCGCGGTTCTGGGGCTTTGCGATGCCGGTTTGGATTTGCCCAGTCCTGCCCGGTCGTAAGCAACTGCTCTGGTCGATTTTGCCACAATCGGCTGGAGCTTATCCCAAGTCGCGGCGTCCTCACCCATTCCTGCTTCAAAAATAACTGTCGGCAAATCTTTCGCTGCTTCCATACTGGCAGTGACTACGTGCCATTGAAACTCACCCGCGACCAAAGTTTCACTTTTCAGTTCCTGCGCTGAGGCAGCGGTTATACAAAACAGACAAAAAAGGGGTGGCACAAACAGGAAGAGTTTTTTGATTTTATCGTTTAATTTGCCTACTGCATATCTATTAACTAACGCTTTGCTCATAAATTAAGTAAAATTCAGGGCTTCGGGTAAGTTTAACCGTCTGCCGCCTGTGTCTGCTCTCTCGATAATCACAGAGAAACCGGAGGAGCCGGATTCCGACCAACAAACTCTTTCTCAATTTTGAGAAATAAACTTTTTGCCGATTTGCATTTAAATCCAGACCGTCATTGATTCCGGCTTTAACCTGCACTTGGACAGTTTGCAATAGAAAAAGCAGGCAGATTAAAACTATTTTCTTCATAAAATTATATGTTCCAGTTGAATTCAAAACATTTTCATTGAAAAGAAAATAGTGATTAGTCGCAGTTTTCAAGTGATAAAATGAGGAAAAGTATTAGCTCTGCAAAATTACAGGAATTTTAGAGCAGACATTAAATTCCTGTAATACCCGTCTCAAAATCACGATTGTTTATCCGATACTATTGACAGCAAAAATTTAATTCCTTTATTACTTGTTTTCGACAGTTTTATAAAAGGTTTATCCGTAACATATTTCCAGAGATGGCTCCGGCTGCGCTCGCGCCGGTGATTTGGCAAAGATTGAGAACCTATTTTAATCTGTCGTTTTTGAAACCCTTCCATCCCGGAAAGGCGTTAAAAAGTAATTTCGGTTAATGGTAGAAATGGGCATTTCATTTCATATTTAATTATTTAACTTTGAGAAATTTTCATTATATGCGCTGAAAATAGCAGAAATTTTCACTTTATGCGCAGCGCTTTTTTCACTTTATGCGCAATTCTATTTTCTAAGTTGTTGATTTTGCCGGAAGCCTGTTTTCACTTTATGAGCTATCTCACATCTTGTCTAAGTAGCGACCGTAAATCGATTAAATTTTCATCCTGCGTCGAAGCCGGGAATATTAACGGGATGAACAACTCTTTTTTGCCGTCAAAAGTGAAACGCCCGCTATTTGTTAGCCTTTTTCGATTTGTCTTTAAAATTGCCGCCTGCTTTTTTCTGTTTTCTCAGATAATCTGGGCGCAGTATCGCTTTGATAGTTGGGACACCGAGGACGGATTGCCGCAGAACACGGTCTATGCGATGACGCAGACGCGCGACGGGTATTTGTGGCTGACGACTTATGACGGGCTGGTGCGGTTTGACGGCGTTCGCTTTACGGTCTTCGACAAGAGCAACGCCGAAGGGATTACGAGCAATCGCTTTAC
This sequence comes from Acidobacteriota bacterium, assembly GCA_030860665.1. Classification (GTDB taxonomy): domain Bacteria; phylum Acidobacteriota; class Blastocatellia; order Pyrinomonadales; family Pyrinomonadaceae; genus JALZHR01. The sequence goes on along the minus strand of JALZHR010000085.1, from coordinate 1,366 downwards.
TTCGATTTACGAAGACACCGAAGGCGTGTTGTGGATTGGCACGGAATACGGCGGGCTGGTGCGCTATTCAGGCGGCGAGTTTAAAACCTTCGACGGCTCTTCCGGTTTGCCGAATAACAGTCTGCGGCAGATTCAGCAGGATGCGGACGGCAATCTGGTAGTTTCTACCGAAGGAGGAATAGTCTGCCGTCGCGGCGACGGATTCGAGCCTTGTATATCCGACGTTCCGGCGAGCGACTTCAGAGTTTACTGGGGAAAATCCGGCGCGCAATGGATTTTTGAACGGAAAGGCTTACGCAAAATCAAAGACGGGAAAGCGATTCATTACCCGGTTGATTGGGTCGGCACGACTTTCGACGCGATGGAGTTTTTTGAAGACCGTTTTGGAGATTTGTGGATTGGGACGCGCGACGCCGTTCTTTATCGAATCACGGATGACGGCGGGATAATCCGTTACTCGCCCGACGAAGGCGAGCGTCTCGAGAAAGGCTCGGTTTCGATTAATGCCGTTTCCATAATCACGGGCGGAGATTCGGACGGAAACGTCTGGTTCAACGGCGGGAGCAACGGCGAGATTGTCGTTTTCAATCCGCAGGCGCGCCGCTTTCAGCGATTCACGACCGCCGACGGACTTTCGAGCAATCAAATCAAATCATTCTTTACCGACCGCGAAGGAACGCTCTGGATCGGCACGGTTAATCGCGGACTCAATCGCGTGACGAAGCAGTCCATTCGGACGTTTTCGGACAAAGACGGGTTGAAAGGCAATAACGTCTATCCGATTCTCGAAGACAAAGCGGGGAACATCTGGGTCGGAACGAATCTGGCGGTGAGCAAAATCAAAGACGGCGTCATCACCAATTATGAATCGGTCAGCGGCGCGCCTCTGCGCGAGGCGCAAGCGCTTTACGAAGACCGCGAAGGCAGGCTCTGGATTGGATTCTGGGGCTTAATCGGCTATCTCAAGGACGGCAGTTTTACGAATCTCACTCCGCTCCTCGGAAAATTCACTTATAACTCGATTCATCAGGACCGCACCGGCTGCCTGTGGATCGGCGGCGACTTCGGCTTGATTCGCTTTGAAAACGAAGAAGTTACGCGCTACAGCATCGCGGACGGATTGCCGAACAACGAAGTCAAAGTGATTCACGAAGACCGCAGCGGAACGCTCTGGCTCGGAACTTACGGCGGCTTGGCGCAAATCAGGGACGGACGATTTATCTCTTTCACCGAACGGGACGGCTTGGTCAGCAACCGGGTCCGCACTATCACCGAAGATGCCGACGGCGCGCTTTGGATAGGCACTTACGACGGCGGAATATCGCGTTTCAAAGACGGTAAATTTGTTAATTACACGACCGCCGAC
>JALZHR010000300.1 GCA_030860665.1 Acidobacteriota bacterium | reverse complement strand
GTGCAAAATGAAAGAATCAATTTACATTTTGCACTTTGCATTTTGCGTTTTGCATTTTCAGGCGCTTCGCTTTTCGATTTCGGCGCTGATTCGCTGCATAATCGCGGAGACGCCCTGAATCGCCTCGCTCAGGACGATTTTCTCGCCGTTTGTTTTGCGGATTTCGCAATTGACTTTTTCGCCGCCGATGAGACGGCTTTCGGCGCGGACTGCCATCGACTCGATTTCGTCCCACGCGCACGTCTGTTTTTTATAGACAAAGCCGTTTTCGTAAATCCTGAACTCCGCGCGCCGCTGGACGAGCCAGCCGAAAAGCGTCAGCAATTGGACGAGCAGAAAAGCCGTCGCCAGCAGAAAATAGCCGATGTTCTGCCGGATATAGAAGGCGACCATCATCGCTATGAAAAAGACGAATGAAAGGACGGCGACCATCGCCGCGCGCTGCATAAAAGCGGGCGAGATGCCGTAAACCGTTTCCAGCCTGCCCAAATCGGGCGGCGTCAGGTCGTTCTTCTTCATCAAATTCGGCGCTAAATTCTGCATCAATCAATCTCTCTTCGCGCGTCTGCTTTCATATCGGATTTTTATCCGCGCTTCCAAATTTTCCTAATTGCAGTTCGGGCATTCCAGCACTCTCACTTCTTTAGTTTCCGTTCTGCCGCAGACGCCGCAGCCGTCGTCGACTCCGGCGGTAATCGTGTAAGTTCCGGGTTTAGCGCCGGACAAATCCCAGACGACTTTCGCGCCCTGACCGATAATTTTTCCGCCGGAAACGTTATAGTTATAGGTCAGAACATCATTTTCCGGGTCATATCCGTCAGTGAAGATTTCTATTGTCTGCTCGTTGCCCGAACAGGATTTCCCATCCGCCGGGCAGCTCGAAAATACTTCGGTTTTGCTTAAAGTGAGATTTCTGACCGAAGCCGGCGGCGGACAGTAAACCGCTCCTCGCCTTTTCCCGAAAAGCCTTTTGAAAAAAATTCCAATCGGTCGAAAAACGTTCGGAATTTCGCTCGCTGCCGCCGCCTGATGATGATTATTAGGCTGGAAAGTCTGAGCTTCGGAAAAAATCTTATTCTTTTGCGCCGAGCCGACAGCGTTCGCAGAAATGCACAGGGACAAAACGAGGCACAAACAGAGAAGCCGATTTTTCATTTTTTTTCTGTCGATTTTCAGTTCCGTCATTCGATGACTTTGACCTCTCTTGTCTTTGTCTGACCGAGAATGCCCCAGGGCGAGCCGGTGTCAACGGCGGCGGTGATTATATAAGTTCCGGGTTTCAAGCCCGATAAATCCCATTGCACATTCGCGCCGCTGCCGATTATTTTGCCGCCGGAAATCGTGTAAACGTATTTGTTTTCTGAATTTTCATCGTCTATAGCAACGGTTCTGACTTCGATTATCTGCATACAGGAAGAATTATCCGTCGGGCAAATGGCGGGAACTTCCGTCCGGCTCAATTCAAGGGTAGTGACGCTCACCGGCAGCTTACAGGCAGACTGCGATTCTTCAACGGCTTTCCTTTTTTTAGTTTGTTTGGAAGGTTTTGCCTTTTTCGTCGCCTGAGCATTCGAGTCACCGCGCTGCGCCGGCGTCTCCGACGCGGCAAACAAAACGCAAAAACAGAAAACCGCCGTCAACAAATTTCTCATAGTTTTCTTCCTCGATTCTAATAAGCCGCCAGCCGCCGCGCCGCTTCGATGATTTCGGAAAGCTGCGGCAGGTAATAATCTTCCATCTGCGGCGCAAACGGCACTGGCGCGTCTATCGAAGCGACGCGAACGACCGGCGCGTCGAGCCACTCGAAGGCTTCTTCGGCGATAATCGCGCTGATTTCGCCGCCGATTCCGCCCGTCAGGCTGGCTTCGTGCAGGACGAGCGCGCGATTGGTTTTTTTGACCGTCGCCAGAATCGCTTCTTTGTCCAGCGGCGCGAGCGTTCGCAAATCTATGACTTCAATCGAAAGACCGTCGGATTTTTCCAGTTCCTCAGCCGCGTCCAGCGCATTCAGAACCTGCGCGCCGAAGGTGATGATTGATAAATCCGTGCCCTCGCGGGCGACGCGCGCCCTGCCGATTTCGACGATGTAATCGTCTTCGGGCAATTCTTCGCGCAGGCGCGGCAGGCGATAGAGCTTTTTGTGCTCGAAAAACAAAACCGGGTCGGGGTCGCGGATTGCCGCTTTGATTAAGCCTTTCGCGTCGTAAGCGGTCGCAGGCTCGACCATTTTCAGTCCAGCCGTGTTCAGGAAAAACGATTCGGCGTTCAGCGAGTGAAACGGACCGCCGCGCACGCCCGAGCCGCACGGACCGCGAAAGACCGCCTGAATCGAGCCGCAGCCGCGATAGCGCGATTTCGCCGCGTAATTCGTCAGCATATCGAAGCCGGTCGAGATAAAGTCGATAAACTGAAATTCCGCCACCGGCTTCATTCCCAAAAGCGCTGCGCCGCACGCCGCGCCGACAATCGCCGCCTCGCTAATCGGCGTGTCAATCATTCTTTCAGCGCCGAAATGCTCGATAAAGCCCTCGGTCAATTTAAACGCGCCGCCGTATGCACCGATGTCCTCGCCGATGACGAAGACGGTTTCGTCGCGCGTCATTTCTTCCCAAATTCCTTGCCGAATCGCTTCGATTAAGGTCAAGCCCTTTGTTTCCGTTTTTGCTGTTGCTGCTGCCATTTTATTTATGAATTTTCAATCCGTTACAGTTGATTACGTGAGTAATATCTTTGTTTTTTAGTTTGGCTTTCTCGATAAATTCCTTCGCGCTGCTGAATATAATATTCTGAAAATCTTTCAGGGCATTTGCGTAATAACCATTTCCAACATCTATAATTTTAAATTCTCCGACAATGCGACCGCCGCGTCCCGGCTTTTGAGTTTTGTAAATCTCTACAATCAAATTTTTATTACGGTCTTCTATTCCTATCAATTGTCTGCAAACAACCGCGCCTGTTTCTTTAACTGTTTCATCTTTTGTTTTACTCATACCGTTTTTTTTGATTGATAAAAGTCCGGCGAGATTTACATATTTCCCGCGAACTGCGCCTGTAAAATCGTATTCATCAAGCATTTCGTTTTCTTTACCTGTTTTCCTGTCATAGATTTTTTGCGCATCTCGATTATATTACCATTCCGGCTGAAAATATCAGCCGCGCCGCTTCATCGATTTATCTTTCGCGGCGGCGCGGAATTCTTATTCTTTGCCGGTTTGGCTGTGCGGAGCGTCGACCGGCTTTGATTCGGGCGAGCCTCGCTGCCGCAGCCAGATTGACAGAACCACCATCAAGCCGACGGCTAGAAACTCGCTCTGCCAGTTCTGCAAAGACTCGAACCAGAAACGCGAGGTCGCGATATATTGAAGCGTCGTGACGGTTTCGCGGCTTCCGTGTTCCATCTGTCCCTGGTTATATTCGCGCGCGCCGCCCGCCGCGTGCAGGAAAAAGCTGATGAGGAACAATATCAGGAAGGTCAGGCTCAGCGAATGCTCGTAAAGCCTGAGCATCAAGCCGCCTTTCCGCACCGGATAGGGCGCGTTTTTTTTGTCTTTCGACAGCCGCGGGTCGCGGTCGACGGCTTCCGGTTCGTCGAGTTTTTTCGACTCGGCAGACCCTTTCTGATACAGAAACGCCGTCAGCGCGACAAACAGGAACATCTGCAAAAACTCCGATTCCCAGTTCTCCATCGTCGCTTCGAGAAAATGCGGCGTCGCTAAATACTCGATATATCTGACTTCCGGCTGGCGATGGTCGCGCTGCTCCTCGTTGTAATGAAGATAACCGGCGACCGTCTGCCCGCCTATAAAGGCGACAAAGAACAATCCGAGCCAAACGATGGAAAGCCCGTTCTCACGAAGTATCCGCTTCATAGAAGAATGCTCCTTTGAATTCAAACTATAAAAAGCCGATTAAATTATATTACAATTTCCGGAAAAAAAGGCTGGAGGCGAGCGGCGCGATAAATATACGCTCGTCGGTCGCCGGGCGGCGATACTCGCATGGACGTGCCCGGGCGTTTTTCGCGCCCGGCGTTTAGTTGTTCGTCTCGCCCGCGTTGTCGCCGTCGTCGGTAAACAGGCGGCTGACAGGCGTGTGCGTCGGCGGAAGCGCTTCCTGATGCTCGTTTAAATCTTTCTGCAGGCGTTCGACCGCCCGCGCTCCGCGCTCGAAATCGTCGCGCTCCAGCTTCAAGGTGATTTTGGCGTCGCGGTTCGGAACCTGATTGAGCTTGGCGAAGCTTTTCAGGCGGATTTCAATCTTTGCGCCGCGTTTGAACAAGCCTTTTCTGAATTTCACGTCCAGAATCTCGTCCAGCGCGATGCGCACTTCCTTGACGCCGCTCTTGATGATGCCGAACAGCTTCGACTCGAATTCGAGCACGATTCCCGCGCCCGAAAACTTCGCCACGCCCGCCACCTGCGAGAGATTATCGTTAATCTTGAAAGGAACGCTGGTAAATCCGTTTATCATTTATCATTTACCATTTAACATTTATCGCCGGGCACGTATCATTTACCATTTATCATTTACCGGCGAGGCTTTCGATAAATGATAAATGATAAATGTTCAATGACTAAAAGCTGCTTGTCGAAGGATTCAGAATTTCGAGTTTCTTGCGGCAGCGGTCGATGCCTTCGCGGTATTTGTCGAGTTTTGCCATATCCAGCGTGACAATCGCCGCTTTCTGGTAGTAATCCATCGCCTGCTGGAGATTGCCCTGCATTTCATACATTATCGCGTATTCGTTGGCGACCGTGTCCTTGGCGATGCCGGGAATCTGCGCGACGCGGTCGAGATGCGCTTTCAGCTCGTCGAAACGACCGAGATTCGAGAGAAAATAAGCGTAATTCAGGTAAGAAGCGTTATAGTGCGGCGCATACTGCATCGCCGCCCGGTAATATTCTTCGGCGCGCGGGTAATTTTTATATTTCGTTTCGTAGAGCCAGCCGAGATGGTTGTAGGCTTTGCCGAAGCGCGGGTTGCGCTTGACGATTTGCGAAAGCTTTTCGACCGCTTCCATAATCACGCCTTCGTTGAGCAGGCGGTCGGCTTGCGCAAACAATTCCTCGCATTCCAGCTCGCTTCTGTCCGGCACCAGATTGCCGAACGGGTCCTGCTGATTGCTGAAGCCTCCCTGTCCGTTGTTAGAAAAGTCCATAATCTGCCTCCATAATTAATTGCGCCCGTTGCGCTCGCGGCGCGGCGCGGCACGGGCTTTAGCCTATTTTTCCAAAACCTTCTTTTTGAACGCGGGCGGAACTATCGAATTGTCGAAAACGTCATACGCCGCCGACAGCGGTTCGGGCGCGCCCGCTTCTTCGGCAATCGCCAGCTCCGCTTCGAGATACGCGGAAACTTCCGCCGTGATTTCGTTTAATTTTTCAGCCGAAGCATAGTTTTCCGTCGTCAGAAATCTTTCAAAACGGTCAATCGGGTCGTTGTTTTTCGCCCAGTGCTCGATTTCGCCCGCCGGAACGTAGGATTGATTGTCGTGCTCGGCGTGACCTTTCCGGCGGTAAGTCATCGCCTCGATTAACACCGAGCCGTTTCCGGCACGGGCGTGCCCGACCGCTTTTTTCATCGTTTCATAACAGGCGACGATGTCGTTTCCGTCAACCGTCAATCCCAAAATCCCGTAGCCGATTGCCTTGTCGACGAAATGCGCGGCGGCAGTCTGGCTGCGCGTCGGCGTCGAATAGGCGTAGCCGTTGTTTTCGATAATCGTAATCAGCGGCAATTTCTGCACGGCGGCGAAATTCACGCCTTCGTGAAACGCGCCCGTCGAGCTTGCTCCTTCGCCGATATAGGCGACCGCCACGCGGTTTTCCTTTTTCATACGCGCCGCCAGCAAAACGCCAGCCATCACCGGAATCATATCGCCTAAGTGAGAAATCGGACCGACAAAACCTTTCTCCAAATCCGCAAAGTGAAACTGTACGTCGGTCGCGCGTGAAGGCGCGTTCGCCTTGCCGAGATATTGGGCGAAAATCGTGCGCGGGCTGATTCCCTTGACGAAACACGCGCCGATGTCGCGGATTAAAGGCGCGATAAAATCCTGCGCCTCAAGTGCGTAAGCCGTGCCGACGGCAGTGGCTTCCTGCCCGAGAGAAGTGAAAACGCCGCCCGTCAATTTCGCCTGCCGCTTGAGCCGGACGGTGATTTCGTCAAACATCCGAGTCATTTTCACGTAGCGGTAAAGCTCCAGAAGCTGCTCTTTCGCGAGCGACGTTTCCCGCGTGCAGGAAAGCGGCGGCGGCTGCTGCTGCTGATTATTCGATTTTTTCAGACTCGTTTTGACAGTCATCTTAAAAGTGAAAAAGTGGAAAAGTGAAAAGGTGAAAAAGTTTTGCCGGATTGCGGCTCGGCTCGCCTCGCCTCTCTGACTTTTTCGCTTTTCTGCCTTTCATAAAATATTTGCCTGTTTCATATAGGCTAATCAAAACCCGGAAAAATTCAACTGCGAAAGCGGAAAAGTTAAAGCTGAACGCCAGCAAAAATACAATCAGCCCCGCGCCGACGCCGTTCAGCAGAGAACGAATCGATTTCCCGTTCGGGCTTGCCCCGTTCGGGGCGTCGTCAATCCGTTTCGTCCGTTTCGTACCACGCTTCGTGCGGCGAGCTTTGCCAGCAGCGCAGGCAGTCCGTCCACGTCCACTGATGATTGCAGCCCGGACAAAGCCCGCGCGTCTCGAAAGTGTTCCAGACCGCGCCGCATCCGCCGTAGAAAAAATGAGGATAACCGCCGTCGGCGACGCAGCACCACCGGCTCGAAGCGCGCGGCTGCCAGCGGCATAAAGGACAGCGAATCCGGCTGAAATCCGTCCCGCTGCGGTTTTTCGTCCGCTCGCCGGTTTCCGAGTATTTATCGAAATCCGCGCTTTTCCGGAAAAGCAGAAGTGCGATTGCCGAGCCGTGAAAAAGCGCCGGTAAACTTTGTCGTAAAAACATATTACTACGGTTATTATTACAAATTGCGCCGCTGCCACTCGCGCAGAACTTCTTCATACCACGGGAACTGCTTCGCGCCGCTGTAAATCTTATGATGCGGCGTGCCGAAAAGCTCGACCGGTTTTTCCGCGTCGGCGATGCTGGAAATAATGTCTCCGGCGTCGTATGAAGCGAATTTTTCACTTATTTCCTCGTCGATTTCCTGATAGCTTCGCCCGGCGCGCATCAGCGCCTCGACGGCTTCAAATTTATCGAGCTGGTTGTCGAGCCATTTTTCATAATACTCAACCAGATTCTGGTCGGTTTCGCTCACATAGCCGTCGCCCGAAACATAAACGACCTTGCCGACTTTTTCGCCCGACGTTATCAAACAGATTTCGTGCCCGCAGCCCTGCGCGACGACCGAGACGAGACCGGACAAATTTCCTTCGTCGAGATACTTTCTGCCGAGCTTCCGCTTCAGAGCTTCGACATCGACGTAAGGAGCGTTTGCGCGAATTCCGCGCAGCCCGTAAATATCAATTAAGCCGTAATCCGGTCCGGCGATGCCGTTTCCGACTTCCGCGTAAAAGCGCTTCAGCTCGAGCGGCAGCGGGATTTCGATTTCTTCTGCAATTTCGTCAATCACTTCGTCGGGCAGCGGCGAATTGAGAATATACTGATGTTCTTCCGCGCCAAAAACCTGAAACTGTTTATCGAGATTTTTCAGCCGTTCTAGCTTTTCCAGACAATTTTCCCACATATTTTATTTTGAAACTAAAGTCGCTTTCGCCGTCTGATTCGGGATAAATCTGGCGACCATCCCGCTTGCGCCGACAGCCCAAATCGCGTTTCCGCCTTTAGCCTGAACGGCGTTATAATTTTCCTTATCGAGATTTTTCCAGCTGCTTCCGCCGTCGTTTGATAAATCCGAGCCTGACGTGCCGACCGCGATAATCGTCTTTTTATCAATATACGCAACAGCCGAGCGATAACCGTTTAAGCCTTTTCCAGTCTTCCAGGTTTTCCCGCCGTCGGTCGTAAAAGCCAGATTGTTGTTGATTTCGTTCGGCTTTTCGTAATTGCCGCCGACGATGACGCCGCGCTTTCGGTCAAGCATCGCAATCGAAAAAATTCCGCTGCCCGCCGTGCCTTTGACCACCGGCGCGTCGGAAACGAACCAGCTCGAGCCGCGATTGTTCGAGCGGAAAACGCGCGCGTCGCTGCCGCCCGAAACGAGAAAAACGTCCGATTTTCCGCTGGTTATCAAACAAGTTCCGCTCGCGGCAAAAGCGGCTTCGCCTTGCTTTGCGGGCGGCATTTTGTCCGCTGCGAGCGGCTTCCAAGTCGCGCCGCCGTCGGTCGTCGTAATTAATAAATATTTGCCGTCAACCGGGTCTGACATAGCGATTCCGTTGTTTTTGTCCCAGAAGGCGAGCGCGTCGAAAAACGCTTTCGGGTTCGTGTTTTTAAACTGCATTTTCCACGTCGCGCCGCCGTCCGTCGTTTTGTAAATGCGCGAATTTTCGCCCTCGCCGATGCTCAGAAGATAAGCCGTCTGCGCGTCAAAGGCTTCGACGTCGCGAAAATCCAGCTTTTCCGCGCCCGGAACTTTGCCGACAGTCCACGTTTTTCCGCCGTCAAGCGTTTTCAGGAAAGTTCCGCCCGTGCCGCTCGCCCAGATTATTTTTTCATTGACGACCGAAAGCCCGCGCAGGCTGGCTTTTGTCTCGACCGCCTGTTTTTGCCACTGTGCAACGGCGGCGTTTGAATAAAACATAAGCGCGAATAAAAAAAATAAAATTAATCGTTTTAAATTAAACATCGGGCTGATTTTCATAATTTTTTCTGTAAGTTTGCGGAAATCTATTCAATCGCTTTCGACATAATTTCCGGCGTCGGCGGCAGCAAGCCGAGCTGTTGGAAAAAGCCGAGCGATTCGACCAGCACCCAATCCGCCGTGATTTTCCCATCGACAATCTGATGAATAACCGACATTCTGATACGGACGTTTTTGCCGCTGGCGGGAATGCCGAACCAGCTTTCCGCGTGCGTGCCGCGCATTGTCGCGTAGGTTACGACGCGGTCGCCTTCGGCAATCGTCTGCTCGACCGTGAAGCGCAAATCGGGAAACGATTTGAGCCATTCGGCGGCGTGTTCTTTCACCGCTTCGCCGCCGCGCGGAACGCCGACCGCTTCCGCTCCGGATTGAAGCTGGTGCGTCACGCATCCGGGCGCAAAAATTTCCTCGGCGACCTCAAGCCTGCGCTCGTTCCAGAATTCTTCAAAAAAGCGCCGGACGATTTTTTTGTTTTCCTGCTCGACGGACATTTATTCAAAGTTTTTGAAACGGAATCCAATCCGTGCCGTTTTTAATAAACTGCTTTCGGCTGCCTTTTTGAATTGCCACCAGCTTTAGCTAGTGGACAGTTTGAATATAAAACAAAGGCTTTAGCCGAATTTTGCTCTTTAATTTCCTTTCGGCTTTAGCCTGATTCCGCTAAAGCGAAAAGGAAGGCTTTCTTCTTTTAATTCGGCTAAAGCCGTGTCTTTTTCCAATTTTATCCACTAGCTAAAGCTAGTGGCAATTCAAAAAGGCGACCGGTGATTAATAAAACGAAGATTAATAAAACGAAATGTCAGCCAAACCTAATAAACCATTCGCGTTTTTATCGTCGCGTTGACTTCCTTTAAGATGGCGAACGCTTCTTTGGAAAGCTCGGTGTCGATGTCCAGAATCACGTAGCCGATTTCTTCGTTCGTTTTCAGATACTGGCTGACGATGTTGATGTTGCGGCTCGACAATTTCGAGTTTATCTCGCCGAGAACGCCCGGAACGTTGCGGTGAATGTGCAGGATGCGATGCGTTCCGGCTTGCGGCGGCAGATTCAAATCCGGCACGGTGTGCGAGCCGTTCGACGTGCCGAGTTCCAGGTAATTTATCAGCTTCGTCGTCACGTCCAGCCCGATGTTCGCCTGCGCTTCCTCGGTCGAGCCGCCGATGTGCGGCGTCAGGATGACGTTCGGCAGATTTTGCAGAACGCTCGTGAAGGAATCGCCGTTTTTTTCCGGCTCTTCGGGAAAAACATCGACCGCCGCGCCGCTGATTACGCCTTTCTCAATCGCTTTTCGCAGAGCCTGCAAATCCACGACGTCGCCGCGCGAATAATTCAGCAGAATACTGCCTTTCTGCAAATACGAAAGCGTTTCTTCATTAATCATCCTGCGCGTCGTCGCGTCCGAAGGCACGTGCAGCGTGATGATGTTCGACCTTTTCAGAAGCGCGCGCAAATCGCGCTCCTGCTTCGCGTTTCCGTGCGGCAGCTTCGTCACGACGTCATAGTAAATGACGTTCATCCCGAGCGCTTCAGCCATCACCGAAACCTGCGTTCCGATGTTGCCGTAACCGATGATGCCGAGCGTTTTTCCGCGCAGCTCAAAACAGCCGGACGCGTCTTTCAGCCAGACGCCTCGGTGCGCCGCGACGTTTTTATCCGTAATTTTGCGAATCAGCATCACGCACAAACCGATAACCAGCTCGGCGACCGAGCGTGTGTTTGAATACGGCGCGTTGAAAACCGCAATGCCTTTTTCGGTCGCCGCTTTCAGATTAATCTGGTTAATCCCGATGCAGAAAGCGCCGATTGCCAGCAGCCGGTCGGCTTTTTCGATGACTTTTTCGGTAATCTGCGTTTTCGAGCGAATGCCCAGAATGTGAACGCCTTTGATTTCCCGAATCAAATCCGCCTCGCTCAAAGCGCCGGAAATCTTTTTAATCTCGACGTAACCGCCAGCCCGAAATTCCTCGATTGCCGAATCCGAGATGTTTTCGAGCAGAAGAATTTTGATTTTGCTGCGCGGGTAAGATGTCTGCGTGGTTGCTGCCATAAGAAATTGTAGATGATAACAAATTCGGGAAAAAATGTCGTCAGCCGACCATTTTGTCGAACAGGCGTTCGAGCATTTCGCCCGCGTCCGTGCAAAAACCGGAATGCACGGGCGAGGTTTGAATAATGGTGCTGCGCGGCGCGGTCAGCCAGTAGAAACGCTCGCGCGGCGTGAGCCTTCCGACGATGCCCGCCGCTTTGTGCCCGGCGCAGATTTTCGGGATGATTTCCAGATAACGCCGGACGGTTTTCGGCTTGAGTTCCGGCGCGAAAGCCTTCAATTTTTTCTTGTCCAGCTCGATGCGGACTTCGAGAAATTTTCGCGCCGGACAGGAAACGATAACGCCGACGTTGAAAAACTCTTCGCGCTCGACGCGCGGCACGAGGCGAATGACGGCGTAATCAAACGGTAAGATTTCTTCGCGCATTGATCGCCTCCTTTACAAATTCGCGCGGCTCGCCGCGTAAACGATTCGTCAAAAAATCGTAATAAATTTCGCGCGTTTTTTCCGCTTCATCCGCGCCGCCGAGCCATTCGCCGGGAATCAGATTGACGATTTCCCGCAGTGTTTCGGGCGTCAATTTCGCGCTCGACTCGATGTCCGCCTTTTCGATTTCGCCCGCAAAACGCAGCAGCATATGATCTTTTACCTGCCGAAACGGATTGCGGCTGTTCGACGGAAACGTGTCGGCGTTATGGTGATAAAAAAGCGCCGCGCCGTGGTCGATCAGCCACAGATGTTTATGCCACCAGAGCATATTGGCGTTGCGCGCCGTGCGGTCGACGTTCACGGTGAAAGCGTCGAACCAGACGATTTTTGAAGCGAGCGATTTCAAAGGCTTTTCAATCAGCGGGTCGAAGGTAATCGAGCCGGGCAGGTAATCGAGCGCGAGATTCAAGCCGCCGCTCGCCTTAATCAAATCCTGAATTTCCGGGTCCGGCTCGGTTCGCGCCAGCCGCGCGTCAAGCTCGACAAAAACGATTTCCGGCACGCGCAAGTCCAACGCCCGCCCGATTTCACCGGCGACCAGTTCCGCAATCAAAGCCTTCACGCCCTGCCCCGCGCCGCGAAATTTCAGCACGTAAAGCCCGTCGTCATCGCCCTCGATAATCGCGGGCAGCGAGCCGCCTTCGCGCAATGGCGTCACGTATCGCATAGCTTTGACGGTTCGCAGCTTTTGGTTCGGGCGGCTCATAAAAAAGGTGATTATAACAAAAAAAGAGCGAAAAAATCGCTCTCGCGTTTATACCTGATATTTTATTCGCGCACACGGCTTTGGCAAAGCTTAATACTCGCCGTTTGCCCGGTTTTTGATGATGTTTCGCAGGGCGGCGCGGACTTTTTCGCTGGGTTTTACGCCTGATTTTTCAAATTCGACTCCTATTTTGCACATCGCGACGAGCAAATAGCTGTCCGAGCCTTTTTCGATCATCTCGGCGTCTTTCGACAGAACTTCGGCGAAAACATCGTTCGCTTTTTCGGCGTCGCCGATTTCGGCAAATTGGCGGGCGATTATCGCGTAAACGTCGTATTTGTTCGAATCAAAAATTTCCTGCCTGCCGCCGCGCACAAGTGATAACGCTTCTTCCAGATGCGGTCTGAGATTTTTTGCGGATTTTCTCGACGGCAGATTTTCTTTGACGAATTCGGTCAAAAGTTGTGCTCTCAAATAAGGCTTTCCGATTTGTGCGATGAGTCGCAGCGCTTCCTTTTCGAGCCGCATCTCAATCAATTTTGCGGCAATCTGTGATTGATAACGCGCCTGCTCCCACCTGCCGGACGTCCATAAACTGCCGCTTTCTTCTTCACCGGTATCAATCTTCCGCGTCTGCTCAAGCGCGAAACTTAAAACCGCCCGCGCCGATTTCCGGTCGCGTTTTTGAAGATAAAAATCGGCGACGCCAAGCAGTTGCTTCTGCCGCATATATTCGCTGCCCGCGATGCTTTTCGCGATGCTGAGCGCCTTTTCCGTTTCACCGAGACTCAGATAAATCTCGACCATCTTTCCCAAATCAAAACTGTCTCCGTATTCGTTCGGATTCAACGATTTTGCGGCTCGCTCCAGCAATTCGTCGGCTTTTTTCCTGTCGCCGCGGGCAAGATGACCGCGAGCAATTTGTATCAGGCTCGACGCTTCTTCGCTTTTTCCTTGTTTTTCGAGCAATTGCCAGGCGAGTTGGTATTTGCCGAGCAGCAGATACGCTGCAAAAGCATCGTCGATTATCCACGCCGCGTCCGGTGCGGGAATTTTCGCTTTCCAATCGATGTTTTTCAGCGATTGTCGTAAAAGCCGGAGCGATTGTTCTTCCTTTCCGAGCCGCGCGTAAAAAAGCCCGAGCTTTGCCTTATCGCGGTCATTCTCCGCCTTTTCAATCCGCTCAGAGATGCTTTCGATGCTTTTCAAAGCATTCTCGCGGCTGCCCGATTCCAGATAAGCGCTTGCGATCTCAAAAAAAGCTCCGACCTTTGCGTAATCGTCCAAACGGCTGGCAATCTTCAGCGCTTCCTCGTCTCTGCCCAGACGAATCAGAATTTTCGGCATTTTCTCCAAATTGTCCGGGTCGTCTTCGAATCTTTTCAGCAGGTAGGAAAGGAAATTTGAAGCCTCTCTGCTTTTCCCGGCGCGCAGCAGCTCGTCAACCAGCGAAATAAAATCACTATCGACATAGCTGCCTTTCTCAATCAAATCAGCCGCCTTTTCAAGATTGGAAAAATTTCCGGCTCTGGCGAAAGAAGCCGTAAGACAGGATTTTTCTCTCACCTTTGAATCTTTTCCGGCAGAGGCGAGTATATAAAAAACTGCGGCAAGCGGGCTTTCTTCGGCTGTTGCGGCGGTTATGGCAGATTCTTTCGGCAAGTCCTGCGGGAAGACAAACTGCAAGCCGTTGCCGCCGAAGCAGAAACTAAACAGAATAAACGCGACGAACAACTTCTTTTTAATCAGGCTTTTCATTCATTTAATTTAAAGATGCGCGCAACAAACGAAAGTTGCCGGCGCGCACCAAAAAAATGACGATAAATAAAAAAGGACAGGCTCAAGACCTGTCCTTAAATTACCACGAATTTATTAGATTTATATGTGAATCGTCAAATCGTGGACGCCCTCAGCCGCTTCCATCACGGATTCGGAAACGGTCGGGTGCGCGTGGATGGTTCTGCCTAATTCGTCGGCGGTCGTTTCAAGCTGCATCGCAACGCAGGCTTCGGCTAAAAGCTCGGTGGCGTGAGGTCCGATGATGTGGACGCCGAGAACTTCGTCGTATTTTTTCTCGCTGACGATTTTCACGAAACCGTCGGTTTCGCCCAAGATGCGCGCTTTGCCGGAAGCGGAGAAGGGGAATTTGCCGACTTTTACGTCGTAGCCTTCTTCTCTGGCTTTGGCTTCGGTCAAGCCGACCGAGGCGACTTCCGGGTCACAGTAGGTGCAGTTCGGAACGAGGCGATGATTAACCGGCTCGACTTTTTTGCCAGCCAGTTTTTCGACCACTAAAATTCCTTCCTTGCTGGCGAGATGCGCGAGCCACGCCGTGTCAATCACGTCGCCGATGGCGTAGATGCCCGGCTCGTCCGTTTCGCAGTATTCGTTGACCTTGACTGTGCCGCGCGGGTTGATGACGACTTTCGTGTTTTCCAAGCCGAGATTTTCGAGATACGGCATCCGCCCGACGGCGACCAGAAACATTTCGGCTTCAAAGCTGACGTCCTTGCCTTTCGAGTCCTTGCCGGTCGCCTTGACGCCGGTTTTCGATTTTTGCAGCTTGTCCAGCTTGATGCCGGTTTCGACCTTGATGCCGCGTTTTTTGAAAGCGCGGGCAAGCTCTTTGGAAACTTCGGCGTCTTCGACCGGGACGATTCTGTCCATCAGCTCGACGACCGTCGTATCGCAGCCGAAGCGCGAATAGACGCTGGCGAATTCGACGCCGACCGCGCCCGAACCCATCACAATCATCGATTTGGGAACCGTGTTCAGTTCCAGAATCTGGTCGGAATTGACGACCTGTTTGCCGTCCGTTTCAAAGCCGGGAATCGGGCGCACGACCGAGCCGGTGGCGATGATGATGTTTTTCGTCTCGACCGTTTCCTTTTTGCCGTCCGCCAGCGCGACTTCGATTCTGCCTTTGCCGGTAATTTTGCCGAAGCCGTTGAAGACGGTGATTTTGTGCTTTTTCATCAGATAGGAAACGCCCGCCGCGTTTTTATTGACGACGTCGGATTTGTATTTCTGCACCTTTTCAAAATCGTAGCTCAAGCCTTCGAC
>JALZHR010000283.1 GCA_030860665.1 Acidobacteriota bacterium | reverse complement strand
GCGAAGCGGAGCGAAGCGGAGCGAAGCGGAGCGAAGCGGAGTCTCGCTGATACCAACAACGTATCAGCGAGAGAAACATTTGCAAAGCCAAATGTTTCGTTTTCCGCTCCGCGTCAATCAGCTATCGAGTTACTGAATGATTTCGACAAACATTATCAAGCTATCAAAAGAGCCGAACGCGAATTATATTCCACACCTGACCGTCATCTTCCAACCGCAGAAGTAAAACAAAAAGAAGCCGCACTTTCGCAGGCAATAGAAGCCTTTCTGGACAAGATGCCGCGCGTGTTCGACCCGTTTGCCGGCGGCGGCGCAATTCCGCTCGAAGCCTCGCGTCTCGGCTGTCGCAGTTACGGCAACGACATCAATCCGGTCGCGCATATTATTCAGAAAGGCAGCCTCGAATTCCCGCAAAAATACGGCAAGCCGATTGTTTATTCGCGCGAAGAATTTATCAAGCGTTACGGTGAAACAGAATATGACCGCGTAACCGCCGAAGATTCCCTACTCAGCGACAAAGAAAAGGTGAAAATCGAAAATCGTCTGGCATTTGATGTCGAGTTTTACGCCAGGCAATTACTCAAACGCGCCGAAGCCGAAATCGGACATTTTTATCCAGCCGACGAAAATGGCAAAAAACCGATTGCCTATTACTGGGCGCGAGTCGGCACGTGCAGCAATCCGAGTTGCGAAGCAAAAGTTCCCCTTCTTAAAGGTTTTTATTTAGCTAATACAAACAACAAACAGATTCATCTGAAGCCGATTATTGAAAGTAACAAGATTGATTTCGCGATTGGCAAAGGAAGTTTCGAGCAAGAAGGCTGGAATGAGCGAGCAAATTTAAGATGTCCGATTTGCGGAAGTTTCACTGATACAAAAGCAATTAAAAAACAGTTTGTGGACAAAAGGACATCGGAAAAAATTTTAGCTGTTATTGAAGAAAGCGAAACCGGTAAGAATTATCGCTTGCCAACCGAAGCAGAAAAACAAATTCTTGAATCAATTCCAAATGTAGAAAAGCCGAGCGAACAAATGCCGCAAAATGATTCAATGAATTTGAAGATTCCGTTTTGGGGATTCAATGGATTTGGCGATATGTTTTCGCTACGTCAGCTTTTAGCGATGCAAACTTTAGTGGAAAAACTGAATGAAATCAAACAGGAAGTTAGGATTGAAAATGAATACGAAAAAGCGATTGTCACATATTTGGCAATCTTGGTCGATAGAATCGCACAACAACAAACTTCATTTGGATTATATAAACCGAGCCGAGAAACATTGGCAAGTCCATTCGGAAGACAAGCTATTCCAATGGTTTTTGATTATCCAGAATCGAATCTTTTTTCAAGAAGTTCCGGAAGCGCATACAATCAATTAGATTGGATAATTTTGTATCTTATCAGCGAATCTCACGTTGAATTTGCTTCAATCTCTAATAACGCATCGAGCGGCGAAAAAGAGCAATTTCCCGAAAAGTTTTTAACTGCTGTTATAACTGATCCGCCATATTATGATGCGATGGCTTATGCAGATTTATCCGATTTCTTTTATGTTTGGCTGAAACGCACTTTGGGCGATGTTTTTCCAGCGAATTTTGCAACGCCACAAACACCTAAGTCTGATGAATGTACAGCGTTAAAACATTATCACGGAAACAGCAAAGAGAAAGCCGCGCGGCATTTTGAAGAAAAACTTCTACAGATTTTTGATGCCATCGAACACCAAACATCAGATGTAGTCAGCATTATGTTTGCCCATCAAAACACTGCCGCTTGGACGACACTTTGTAATTCGATTCTTGGTGCGAGAATGAATATTACAGGAAGTTGGGCAATAGATACGGAGATGGCAAATCGAAATTTGGCAATAGGAAATGCAGCTTTAGCATCTTCCGTAACAGTTTCCTGTAAGCCGGCGAATCGTAGCGGTTTAGGCGATTATAAAACGGTCAAGCAGGCAATTGAAAAGAAAGTCGAAGCAGAAGTTGCTGAATTGCATAGATTAGGTTTTCGCGGCGCTGATTTGTTGACGGCGTGTTTCGGCAAAGCAGTCAGCGAATTCGGCAAATACGAACGAGTTGAAAAGGCTTCAGGTGACGAAGTAACGGTTGCTGAATTGTTGGAGATGACCAGAGAAAGCGCGTTCAATGCGCTGCTTAAAGGCTTCAAAGGTGACGATTTTACCAAGTTCTATATCGGGTGGCTGGAACTTTACGGCTTTACGGAAAGCAATTTTGACGATGCGGCAAAATTTACTCGCATAGGCTTGTCAATCAATGTGCAGGATTTATTCACGCACTACATTTTCATCAAAAACGGGAATAAACAAACCCTCGCTAAGTTCGACGAGCGCAATGCCGTCAAAAAAAATCTAGGGGAAACGGCAGACGCTTCGCTGATTGATAAGGTTCACAAAGCGATGTGGCTTTATAAAGGCGGAAATCGTCATGCGCTTTTGGAATTCATCGGTAAAGCTGCGGCTGCGCCTGAGTCTTCTTTCTGGCGCGTTCTGACTTCGCTTGACGAGCTGTTGCCAAAAGGGGCGGACGACCAGAAGCAGGTTTCGGGCTTGCTTGAAAACAAAGAAAACCTCATCCGCGAAAGTCAAAAGATAAAAGATACCTCGAAACAACAAGTTTTGTTTGGCTAAAGCTTATGGAGTTGAAAAGTTATGAATATCAATCAAGATGAAAGAGATAATTTATATAAAGGCTTAGGTTTGTTTCTGGAAGCGTTTCGCCTCTACGTCGTCGCTTTGTTAAAAGAAAAATACGGCGATGACTGGGTGCGGGCTTTTGCCGAAACTCTCTCCGACCAGCAAAAGCAAAGCTGGCAGGTAAAATTGTCGGAAGGCAATCCGCCGGAAAGCCAGATTGATTTTCACAATTTGAAGTTCTTCGCTATCAAAAACAAAGATTTGCTGAAAAGAGATTTCGGCAAAAAAGCCAATAGCCTGCCCAACTGGCTGGAAGAAATTGCCGATATTCGTCATAAAGTCAATCATTATCAAAAAGATATAGACAAAGATGAAGCGGCAAAGGCTTGGATTCATCTGAAAACGATCGCCAATCTGCTCAGAATGACGGAACTCGAAGCGGAAATCATCAAACTAAAGGAAAATAAATCAGCTGCCGAAACGCGCAGAGAAGAAATTCAAGAGCAAAAGCCCACACCGGCTTTCTCCAATATCCTGATGCCGTGGTTTCGCGTGGTAACACCGCATCTCGATATTCGGCAGGGGAGGTTGGATGAAAGCGTCTTCGCGGCTAACCTAGCGGAAGTTGCTCTGGGAACAGGGCGTGAGATTTACGCTAATCCGATTTTGTTTTTCGAGAAGACATTTTTCACCTCCGGCTTAAAATCAATCGCTAAAACAGTGATTAAAGGATTAAACGGACAGGAAGATGCAGATAATCGGGTTATGTCCTTACAGACAGGCTTTGGTGGAGGCAAAACGCACACTTTGATTTCCCTCTTTCATCTCGCCAAGCTCGGCAAAGCAGCCATCAATTCTTCATCGGTCAAAGAATTAATCGAAGCAACCGGAACGCCCGAATTCGACGCGGCGAAAATTGCAGTTTTTACGAACACTACTAATGACGCGGCAAACGGCAGGATGACCGCCGACGGCATTCATATTCAAACAATTTGGGGCGAACTCGCTTTTCAGCTCGGCGGCAAAGAGAGCTATGAAATCGTTCGCAAAAATGACGAACAAATGATTTCGCCTGCCGGGCTTTTCAAACGAGTATTGGAACAGGCAAAGCCTGCGCTGATTTTGATTGATGAACTGGCGGATTACTGCGTAAAGGCTTCCGCGCGCCAAGTCGGCAACTCAACTTTAGCTGACCAGACAATCAGTTTTATGCAGGAATTGACGGAAGCTATTGCCGGAACAAACAATTGCGTTGCCATCATCACACTTCCCGCCAGCCCGCAGGAAGTCGGGAATACAATACAGGCACATTCCATTCTTTCGACTTTGGAATCTCGCGTGCGGCGCATCGGTGCAGACACGAAACCCGTCGCCGATGAAGAAATCTACGAAGTTATTCGCCGGCGCTTGTTTGAAGACATCGGCGACCCGGCACAAATTGAAGCCGTCGCGTCAAAATATATGCAGCTGTTTCAGGAAAACTGGATGGAAATGCCTGCTCACGCAACTAAATCCGAATACCGGGAAAAAATTAAGAAATCCTATCCGTTTCATCCCGAACTGATTGATATCTTTCGTATTCGATGGGCAAGCCATCACGACTTTCAGCGAACGCGCGGCGTTTTGCGTCTTTTAGCGGCGATAATTTCTGACTTATGGAAACGACAAAACTCGTTGAGCGGAGGAAATCTTCTAATCGACGCAGGCGATGTAAATTTTGCCAATTTGGATGCGCTTTCGGGACAGTTAAAACGGCTTTACGGCAACGGTTTCGACGCGGTAATTACGGCGGATGTTTCCGGTTCGGCTTCAAACGCCTTCAAAATCGACAGCAACAAAAGCGAATACGGCAAGCACACTCTCGCGGAAGGAATTTCCTCAGTCATTTTAATGAACTCGTTCGGAACAGACGGCGCAAATCGCGGCGTTTCGATAAAAGATATAAAGATTAATCTTCTCGAACCTGATAGCTTTAATCATAATCTTATCAACAGCGCCCTTGATGAGCTTGAAGCCGCCGGGTATTACCTTTATTACGCTCAAACGGGTTCGGATAAACGTTACTGGCTTCACACTAAACCAAATATCAATATTCTCATAAATCAAGCGAAAGCCGATATAAACAACAACGACATCGAAGCTGAAATTCTTAAACGCATCAACGAAAAGAGCCGCTACGTTCAGCCGTTTAATACTCTTGTTCATCCGACGGGCGATGTTCCCGAACAACAAAAATTAACGCTCGTAGTGCTGAATCCGCAGTTTCACGCAGACGAACGCAACATTGCGGAAAATACAAAAAAATATATCGAGCAAATTGCTACCAAAAAAGGCAATAGCGAACGCATCTACCGCAATACGATATTGTTTCTAGGCGTAACGAACTACGGCTTGACACAATTGATAGTTGCCGTCAAAGAATATCTGGCGTGCCGAAAAATCAGCGATGAATATTCCTCGCAGCTTGAGCGTGACCAGAAAGAGGAATTACGCAGGAAAATCGAAGACGAAAATAAAAAAGTCGAAGCAGCTCTCGTCAACGCTTACTCTACCGTTTTGAAATATTCAGTTAGAAATGGTTTTCAAACGTTAGGCATTAAACAATTTAGAGAAACTTTTGACGGACAAATCAATAATAATATTTTCGAGGCTTTGAAGAGCGAAGAATGGCTGCTTGACTCTGTTGGTCTGGGCATTTTGCGAAATAACAATCTGCTGCCCAGTATGGAACGGTCAATCAGAGTCAGGGATATTTGCGAAGCATTTATTCGGTTTGACGATAAGCCGATGATTACAAGCCCGGAAGCTGTGCAGAAAAGTTTGCTTAGATATTGCAGCGAAGGTGCTTTCTGCATCGCTTTCGGAGATGGAAAAGAATTTACTAAATATTATCTAAAAGAAAATGTCCCGTTTTTAGACGTTAATGATACAAATTATTGGTTGATTGAAAAAACTTTAAAACCTGCGCCCGCCTTAATTCCCGTCCATGAGCCTGTTCCAAATCTTGAATCGCCGGCATCAGGAAAAACCGGCGAAGAAAATTTACCGCCAAATCAGCTTGATTCAGTCAAACAATTCAAATCAATCACCGTTTCCGGCAATCTTCCGATTGACCAGTTTACGGCTTCTTTCAATTATTTTATTGCTCCGTTTGCGATGACCGGAAACAAAGTGGAAGTTCAAGTAAGCTTCAAAATAATCTCGTCGGAAAATAATTCATTGACTGAATCGAGCCAACAATATAAAAACGCAAAAGAAGCAGCGAAACAATTAGGCTTAAATCTCGATGAAGACAGTTAAAATGTTAGTGCAACATTAGTGCAACAATTTATTAAAACTCTCAAAATTGCAACAAATTAAGCCAAACTTATTAGATAATAAATGGCTGTAAAATCAAACACTTATAAACTTAAATAAACTTAAAAACTAAAAATTTGAGGTCTGAAAATCCGCGTGTCGGCAGTTCGATTCTGTCCCAAGCCACCATATTTTCAACAACTTAGGGCTACTCAACGAGTAGCCCTTTTCTCTTGTGACTTCCAGATAACAGCTCAATCTTAAAATCTTTATTGTAACTATTTCTTCAATATAGCAATTTTGTTCTGCTAATTTAGAAAGATGATTTTGAGACGTGAAAATCATAATATGTGATTTCTCAATTCGGTAGTAATTTCACCTATTGCCCCGAACTGTGAAGCGGTGAAACCGCTTTTAATTTCTGTGCTACCAAAGCAATTTGTAATGAGTCGGCACTAGAAAGTATTTTTTTGCCTTCCAATTCTTGCCATATTTCCAAACTATCTGTGTAAAGCTCGTGTGCCTCGATCCGATTTTCGGCATTCGCACTCTTTTCAAATGCTTCTCCGAGATGTAACAAATTCTCGGCATAATCGCGCTTAAGATGTGCGTTTTGCGAGTCTTTCGCCTTTACCTCTTCAAAAATTTTTATTGCCTCGCGCAAATAAATTAATCCGTCTTCTTTTCTGCCCAATAAAACCAGCGCGTTGCCTAAAGAACCACGAGTCCGTCCCAAATCAATCTTTGATTCAATAAGTCCTGTATCAAAGGCAAGGTTTTTCTCTAATAAGGCAATCGCTTTTTCAAAATGCGGCAGAGATTTTTCGGGTTGACCTTTACGTACAAGCATCTGTCCCAAGAGTAAGTGAGTTATCGCCGTGTTGCGGCGATGACCGCTGTCATTCGGACTTTTACTTAGTAAATCCTCAATAAAAGATAGAGAAATTCGGGCACGCCTGAAAGCCTCGTTGGTTTCGCCATCTAGCTCCAGTGTTCTCGCTAAGTGACGATTGTCAGCCCACAAATCGTGCGGAAAGCGCGTGTCATTAGGGTATTTTGCCAGTCCCATTTCCGCGCCAGCCACACAAATTCGGAATTCTTCCGCCGCAGCTTTATAATCTCCTAAATACATTAAACTCTGGGCGATGCGAATACGCGGCAGGAACAACCCGCGATAATAACCGATGTCATCAGGGTGAAGCCGATGCATTTCCTCGGCAATTGATAGAGTCGGTCGCATCATTTCAAGTGAGTCTCGAGCAAACCCCATCTGATAAAGCATTGTGGATGCGTTGTAATATGCTTTCAGCAAATCGCCGCGATGCTCCGGGACAGACGGCTCTTCTCTCGCAACCGTTTCAAAAATCTCAACCGCTTTACGGTGATCTTCGAGGGCTGCGGCGAGATCGCCGCTGTTTTTTTTCACATCGCCGCGTCCCATAAAACCTTCGGCTAATTGTTTACGGTAGCGTGTATTGTTGGGTTCGGCAGTAAGTAGATGTTGGTAAATGTTGATGCCTTTTTGAAAAGTCAGATTTTTTTCGCTTAAGGAAGCCCCGGGCATCCAGCCCAAAGTATAATAAGCCTGACCTAGTTCATCACTCAATGCCGGGTTATTGCTCGCTTCGGAAACAAGCGCGTCGAGCTGTTCGACGGCTCGCTTCACTAACAGTTGTCTCGCGGGAAGCGAACCGGGAAGATGCTCAATTGCATTGTGAATTTCAAATACGAATGAATTGGAAAGCTTGCGTAAATTCTCAAACTGCCGCTCGGCACGGGCGCGTTCGGCTTCTGCGATTTTAGCCTGCCGCCAGACTCCTAAAACTCCGCCGACTAGAATTATAAAAACGAGTAACGCTGCGCTAACAGAAACTTTATTGCGTTTAACGAATTTTCTAGTCCGATAAGAGAGAGAATCTTTGCGCGCCGACACCGGCAAGCCTTCCAGATAGCGGCGGATGTCTTCGGAGAAACTGTCCGTCGAAGCATAACGGCGGGTTGCGTCCTCGCGCAGAGCGGTTTGCAGAATCGCCAGCAAATCTCCTGATAAGTTCCGCCGGTTTTCGGTCTTTGTTTTTTGTTTTCCGGTTGAGCGTCCTTTGTCGTTTTCGAGCGTTGAATTCCGACCTAAAAGGAGCTTGCTCTCCCCGCTTTTCGTTTCAGAATCTAAAATTCGAGCGCGCTGCTCAGTTTGCATTCCGAGAATTTCCCGCAAAATCAAGCCCAAAGAATACACGTCACTGGCGGTGCTGACCAACTCTCCGCGTAATTGTTCCGGGCTGGCGTAAGCCGGAGTCAGAATCTGCTGGCGCGCCTGTGTTTCCATCTCAGTAGAATTAAGCAGCTTGGCGATGCCGAAATCCAGCAGCTTCGGCTCGCCGCTTTTTGTCACCAGAATATTTGATGGCTTCAAATCGCGATGAACGACCAGCTTTTGGTGCGCGAAAGAAACAGCCGCGCAGATTTTTCGAAAAAGTTTCAGCCTTTCCGCTTCGGACAAATTTTTTGTTTGGCAATATTCGTCAACCGGAACGCCGTCGATATACTCCATCACGAAAAACGGAAGACCGTCCCCGGTAGTTCCGGCGTCGAGCAGACGCGCAATGTTCGGGTGTTCAAGGTTGGCGAGGATTTGCCGCTCGTTGCGAAAGCGCTTAAAAATCGCGTCCGTGTCCATTCCGCGCTTGATGATTTTGACGGCGACTCGCTTTTCGATTTCGGCATCGTTTCTTTCCGCCAGGTAAATCGCGCCCATACCGCCCGCGCCGATTTTTTCGACGATTTTGTAATTTCCCAAAGTCTGCCCGATTCGTGCGTCCGTATCCGCTTCTTCCGCCAGATATTCGGCTTCGTTTTCCAGCGCCGAGGCGGACATAAAATTATTTTCCTCAGCCTTGCCGAACGCGCCGAGCAACTCTTTGACCTCGACAAATATCGAGGCGTCATTGCCGCACTCTTTTCTGAGAAATGCGGTTTGCTCTTTCGTTTCCTTTTCTAAAACCGCCGCGAATAATTCAGCAACCTTTTTTTGTCGTTCCATCTCTTCTCTCACTCGTTAACCAGGGCTCGTTGCAACCAGGCTCTGGCAAAATCCCAGTCGCGCTCGACCGTGCGCGGCGACGTCTTCACGCCGTCGTGCTGCAAGATTTTGGCAATCTCCTCCGTATTTAAACCGCCGAAAAATTTTAGTTCGACGACGCGCGTCTGACGCGGGTATTCGACCGAAAATTTTTCCAGCGCCTCGTCCAGCGCGACCAAATTCAAATCCGGCTTTTCGGAAATTCGTTCGGCGCGGCTCAACGGAACCTGGCGTTCGCCGGAGCCGCGTTTTTCAGAGTGCCTTGCTCGCGCATTGTCAACCAGAATTCGGCGCATCAACAGAGCAATCGTGTTAATGAAATGCGCCCGGTTTTTCCAGTCGATATTCCGCAAATCGAGAATTTGCAGGTAAGCCTCGTGAACCAGAGCCGTCGCCTGCAAAGTTTCGGCATCAGACTCGCGACGCAGATAGGCAGCGGCGCGCCGGCGCAGTTCGTCGTAAACCAGCGGCGTCAGGCGTTCGAGCGCAGACTCGTCGCCCTCGTGCCATTCGATTAACATTTGCGTCACGCTTTCGCTGAAAGGCATTTCTTTTGTCTGTAAAGGACAGGCTCCCAAAAAATTTCTGAAAAATTTTCCGGCGAAGTGGCGGGATTCATCGCGCAAATCCGCCATTCTCTATATCACGGAAAAACACGTCCTGATTATTCTCGGTAATCGGGGCAAACCGTGTCGGCGGGCACGTCTGGTTCTGCTTGATGCTGATTAGCACACAGAGTGTAGCAGTAATCACAGCCCGCCTCAAGAAAAATTTTAAAGGAGACGATAATGAAGAGATTAATTGTTGTATTGATGTTCATGTTTGCCGCAACAATAACGGCGGCGGCACAAGACTGGAGCGAATACAGCCGCGGCAGCGACGCTTGGAAACGAATCAATCGCGGCGCGATGACTCGCCCGTGGAAATACGACCGCGCCGGACGACTCAGAAGAGGCGGCAGATACTACGCCAGCAGAAGCAGCGCCGGTCGGCGCGTGAGAAGTTATCGCCCGCGGCGAAGACGGTAAGATTAATACACGATTTGAGACGGTAATTACCGTCTCAAATCGGCAAATTATTAAAAAAGTTGGATTTGTTGCTTCAAACCTATGAAATGAGGAACCAAATGATAAAGCGGAAACTGTCGAGAAAAAAACAAAATCCGGCAATTGGTTTATTACTGGTTTTTGCCGTTTTTTTCGGGATGTCTTTTAAGTGCGGCAGAGACAATAATACTTCGACCGACGCCGATTATAATGACGGGAAAATTCTAATTGGGCGCTATGTCAATACAATTCAAGGCATTAACAGCTTTACGTTTTCCGCCGACAAGACTTTCAAACGCGGAGGCGCTTCGTCCGGTTCTTACCGGGGCGGCGATTACGTTACAGGCAAGACCGATTCAGGCACTTATCACATAAAGGGTAATGTGCTGACTCTTCAGTATGACGACGGCAGAACGGAACGACTAAAAATCCAGATCAACATCGGCGAGTCAGGAACTCCTCAGTCCCCATACCAACTGTTTATCAACAACGTCAGTTATATAAACAGCGACTAGTCTTTGATTTTTGCTCGCCGCAGAAAAACGCCTTTTAAAGCATCCGGCTCCGGCTTTTTCTGACAGTTTCGTGATTTCGCCCTTATTTGTCAGTAGTGATTTGCCGCCGGTAAGCTGCCTGCATTTTACAGCCCCTATATACGTTTACCGAAAAAGGTTCAGCCGTTTCCCGGTAAATTCCGCATTACCAGATAGAGACAAATTTTATGAAGAACCGAAAGAGTATGTTTGCTTATTCAATCGACAAAAAAATATTTTCATCGCAATTTCTTATAAAGGTGTTTGGGTGTCTTTTTGTGTGCGCCGGGACTTTAATAACGCAGGCGCAACCGCGGACGGTGATTACAGGTCCGGTGGGCAGCGTCGCCTTTGGCGCGAGCGTTACGCTTTTGCCCAATGGCAACTTCGTCGTGACAGACCCGCAGTTTAATCCCGGCGGCGCTAACACGGAAAATGCCGGCGCGGTTTATCTATTCAGCCCGACGGGCGTGCAGATAAGCCGCATCGCGGGCGCGACGGGAAACAGTTTTGTCGGCAGCGGCGGCATCACGGTTTTGAGCAACGGAGATTTTGTGATTTCCAGCCCGCGATGGACCCGCCCCGCATCGCTCCCCCAAAATAACGCCATTGTCGGGGCGGTGACGAAATGCAGCGGCGTGACAGGCTGTTCGGGACAGGTTTCAGACGCCAACAGTCTGACCGGGAACATCAACGGCGACAACATCAGCAACACGGGCAATGCCAATCAAAGCGGCGTCACCGCGCTGCCCAACGGAAATTACGTCGTTAGAAGTCCGTTCTGGGGCATGGCAGGATTTCCGAATAATACACCCAATATCGGCTCAGTTACATTTTGCAACGCAGCAACCAACAGTTGCGCCGGACAAAACGTCACCGCCTCGAACAGTCTGGTCGGCACGGTCGGCGGCGATTTTGTCGGCACCGGCGGGGTTACGGTTTTGAGCAGCGGCAATTACGTCGTGAGCAGCCCGAGCTGGAAAAAATCTTCGTTCGCTGCCGGCGCGGTAACGGTCTGCAGCGGAACAAACGGATGTGTGGGCGCGGTCTCAACGGCGAACAGTTTGACCGGCTCAAATTACAGCGAACTCGGCGGAGGAGATTCAATTGGCAATAGCGGAGTCTTCGCCCTGCCCAACAATATGTATCTCGTAGCGAGCAGTAACTGGATTAAGCCGTCTCCACTAACCGGTGGGGTCGGCGCGGTTACGCTTTGCGACGCAACGACGAACAATTGCACGGGACAGATAGTTTCAGGGGCGAACAGTCTGACTGGTTCGACGGCAAACGACAACGTCGGCACTATCGTGAAAATTTTGCCGAGCGGAGATTACCTTCTCAACACGCCGTTCTGGCATAATCCTTCAGGCGGCGATGGCGCGGTCACGCTGTGCCGCGCGGCGACAAACAATTGCGCCGGACAGGTAGTTTCGACTTCAAACAGCCTGACGGGCAACAACGTCGGTTTCGGAATCAACGGAATTATTTTGCTGACTAACGGAAACTACGTCGTATCCAGCCCGGGCTGGTATCCGAACACCAGTATTCAGTCGGCTGGCGCGGCGACTTTCTGCAATGCGACCTCAAACAGTTGCGCCGGACAGGTAATTTCCGCTGCCAACAGTTTAGTGGGTTCTCAATTCGGCGATGGCGTCAGCGGCGGTGCTGCGGGTGGTGTCAGCGGCATTACACCTTTAACGAACGGAAATTACGTCGTTCTCAGCCCATTCTGGAATAACGGAACGGATATAAACGGCGTTGATGTCGGCGCGGCGACGCTGTGCAGCGGGACGAGCGGCTGCACAGGCTTGGTTTTAGCAACAAACAGCTTAATCGGCGCAGCGGCGGTGGACAACGTAGGCGTAAACGGCGCGACGGCTTTGAGCAACGGTAATTACGTCGTTAATAGCTCAAATTGGACAGCACAAAGCACTCAAAGCGGTTTCGGAGCAGCTACTTTATGTAATGGAACGGCGAACAACTGCGCCGGGCAATTCGTTTCGGCGGCAAATAGCTTGACCGGCTCGAAAATAACCGACCGAGTCGGGCTTAACGGTTCGCTTGCGCTGACCAACGGCAATTACGTCGTCATCAGCTCACAATGGGACATTTCAACTTCTGTGACGGACGTTGGCGCGACGACTTTCTGCAACGCGGCGACTAACCACTGCGCGGGACAGCAGGTTTCCGCCGTCAACAGTTTAATCGGCTCGACGACCGAAGATTTGGTCGGCGTTCTGACCAATCCCTCCGGCGACTCTCTCACATACAACACCAACGCCGTCGCTTTGCCCAACGGTAACTACATCATCAGAAGCTCAAAATGGAATAACGGCACAATCATTGATGCCGGAGCCGTGACAATCAGCAACGGCACGACGGGCGTAAGTGGAACAATAAACTCCGCCAATAGCATTATGGGTTCGACAGAGGGAAACGGCGCGGGAATCAATATTGTTCACGATGCAACAGGCAATCGGATTTTTATCGGGATGCCGAAGGATAACAAGGTCGTTCTGGTCGGCGTGGCAATCAGAAAGACACCGTTTGATTTTGACGGAGACGGGAAAACTGATTTAGCGGTATTTCGCCCCTCGACCGGCTATTGGTTTATTGTCAACAGCTCGAATAGTTCTTTGTCGATAATTCAATTCGGAGCGAATGGAGATTTAATCGCGCCCGCAGATTTCGATGGCGACGGTAAAACCGACATCAATGTCTTTCGTCCTTCAGATGGCGGTTGGTATCGTTTGAATTCGTCTAACAATACGTTCAGTCCCGCGCAGTTCGGTACAAACGGAGATTTACCCGCGCCGGGAGATTTTGATGGTGACGGCAAAGCTGATCTCACGGTTTTCCGACCTTCTACAGGAAGCTGGTTTAGAGTTAATAGTTCGAACAGCCAATTCGTTGCCGCACAGTTTGGCGCCAACGGAGATAAGCCTTTAGTTGCGGATTTCGATGGTGACGGCAAAAGCGATCTAGCAGTCTACAGACCGTCCGATGGCGGTTGGTACAGAATCAACAGCGCAAGCGATACTTTTTCTCCCACACGCTTCGGAACATCAGAAGACAAACCAGTTCCGGCAGATTACGATGGCGACGGGAAAGCTGATCTAGCTGTTTATCGCCCATCAGTAGGAGACTGGTACATTATTAACAGTAGTACCGGATCTTTCACGGCGACCCATTTCGGTATTTCTGAAGATAAGCCGTCGCCCGGAGATTTTGACGCCGATGGAAAATCTGACTTAGTAGTTTGGAGACCTTCCAATGGAACCTGGTATCTGCTCCGCTCAACGGCAGGATTTACGGGTATTCAGTTCGGCTCAACTGGCGATGCTCCTGCTTCTAACGCTTATGTCAGATAAAATGCTACTTTACTTATAAACAAAAAGGGCTTCGCTCTAATTTGAAAGAAGCCCTTTTGTTTATTTCTGCCTCAAAATTGTAATAATGTTCGATGCTCAGTGAATTTTAACTAATTATAAGTTACAGCCCTGAAGTCAGACGTTGTCTTTATTAAAATAATCAAGTGCAACAATTTATCAAAAGCCAGAGAAATTTATCCGTTTCAACAAAACTCAATTAAACGTGAAACCCTACAAGTACAAGCTTTTCGAAACTAATTCAAACTGCTCTAAATGCTTTAGTCAGGTCTAAAAATCCGCGTGTCGGCAGTTCGATTCTGTCCCAAGCCATCAGCATTTATCGATGTTTTAAGGCGTAAATTCAAAGTTTACGCCTTTTTCTTTTTCTCTAATAGGACAAAAAAGCGTATCCAGTCCTATGAAAAAATCGGCAATAGGCTACAATAACCGCCACACGCTTTATGCCGCGCAAAAAGAAATCTCGCAGTTACGGGAAATACGTCGAGGAAAGCGGCAGCGTTTTGTACGCCCCAGACGCGCTCCTTTGCCGGTTGTTTAAAAAGATAATAATAGGTAGAGGGATTTGGTGGTAGAATAGGAGATTATGTATTTTTGAAAGCGGTTTCATAAGTTGGTTTGATTCTCCGTCCCGCGCGCCTCGAGCTCCTTTCTGACCAAAAGACGTCTCGTAACGAGTTCCAAGAAACTCCTGCCGGAGGCATCCGGATTGAACCGATAGTTACTGATATCGTCGCGCAGTTTCCGGTGCAAAGCCTTCATCTCGCCGTCCGTCAGGTCCTTGAACAGTCGCCGTCTTTCTTGCTCCTTTGTAATTCTGCCGCATCTAAAAATCATAATCAGTTAATTATTCTACATCGTTCGGCGGCATCGGCTCCAGAATGTATTCCAGCTCACCCGGCGGTCGCTGTCTTTCCTCGAACGGTGCGGAGATTTTCAAATACCCGTCTTCGACCGCCAGCACGAGATAAGTTTTCTGCGTCCAGCCCATTTTCTCAAGCAGCTCGACCGGAAAGTAAATGCCGATACAAGGTTATATCTCGTTTTTGTGGCGGTCGATGATGCCGCCGAGATGAACTGGCAAAGGCAGAACATCGTAAGTGTCGTCCTGCGTCGTCATAACAATTGCCTGTTTTGCCGAAGCTCCCTAATTATGACTCTTTCAGGCTTCTTGCTAATAGAGTTTCAAAAGACTTCCAAATTTAGCGCGTCAACTGTGCGCCAACCAATCAAAACACAGCACTTCCAGCCCCAATCGCGCCAAACCAGTCCAGTCCGGCTCGCTTTTTAACGATTCGTTTTACCCTTTGTGACAGAGCCGACGCAGCGCGTTAACCGGTATGTATAAGTCGTTATGCTACCGTCATCTTCCCGCACGGTATGGGAACCGGAAACGATTGGTTTATTCGAATCAACCGGAAATACAAATGAAAAACTCTCGCCGGAGACAACTACTCCATTATTGATTGCTTTCTTTGTGTTTGCCCGGTCGTTAAAATCACAAGCCGATTTATGAGTTTCGGAATGTTCGGTTTTTCCTTTCAGTTCGGGCAAGGAAAAATTTATCGTTCCGGTTGCCCTGTTCAAACCGAGCAAAACACTTATCTCCCCCGTATATTCCGCCTCGGTCTTGCTGGTCCGAGTGGTTTCCAGCGAGCCTTTGTAGGGCGTTGCCGCCGCTCCGCAAAATCCTTCATCGTTGGCGTATTTGCGGTATTCGAAATCGGTTTCTTCAGCTTTTGCGACGACCGGAATCAAAAAGACGTTTGTTTCTCCGTTTGCGTCATCGCGCTTTGCATTGCCGTCTAACTTCAACTGCACGCGACTGACAGTTTCCTGATAACCGCCGTTTTCAATAAGATTATTGGCGGAGCGGTTTTGTTTTTCTTCGCGCAGCTTTCTTTCGACGGTGATGGTTCCGCTCCAGCCCGTTTGGCAATCCTGGTTCGTGTCCGCCGGTTCTTCCTTCGGTTTGATTTTGCGGGCGCTAAATTCAATCCCTTCAAGTCCTATTCCGCGACGGGAAACGGACGTAACGTAAAACCAAACAATTTTACCATTTTCCATTTCTTCTTTCGGCGGTGCGGTCAAGACGAATTTTGCGGCAGGCGTTCCCGGCTGGCTTTCCGGCGCGACTGCACCGAGAGAAACGGCTTTGAGTTGGGCGTTGACCCGACTCTTGTCCTGCTTATGAACAGTTTCGGCAGATATTTCAATTTGTTCATTCGGATTCAGATTGGTTTTGGGCGCTTGGGTCACCACCTCGACGCAGCCATTGCTTCTCCAGTTCCTGCGGGCGAACTTTATATGTTCGTCGGCGTATAAATACAACATCTGCAAAATTGCCCCGGCGTTTTTATTGACGCGCTCTATGTCAGCTTGGGTTAAGTTCGTAGAATTTATAAAAGCTTTAGCCGAGCCGGACCGGGCAGGAACTTCAGTCGATTCTCCCGTATCGGTTTCGACACTTATTTCAGGTCTAACGCCGGTAATGCGGTAACGCATAGCGTAATCGCCGTCTTTGGCGTCCGCCTGATTAATAAATTCCCGTGAAAGAGCACGGTCAATGCCGAAACGTTTTTCCGTCGCCGTTCCTTCGAGGTCGTAGCCGATAAGCTCGGCGTCGTCGCCGACACGCCCGGTCACCTTCATATCGACTACCACGGCGCTGGACATCGCGGTAATGTCCTTCGGGACGGTAATCGTCGTTTTGTTTGAAATTTCGCCAATCATTTGTCCGTGAAGCAGTCCGTCGGCGTCCGGGCAGGCTTGAATTTCAAAATACTGGCGGATGAGAGTTTCCCGGCGAAAACTCTTGGGCTCGGATTTCATTTTAACATCGACAATTGTCGTTGATTTAACCTCAACGCCGAACCGTTTGCCGTCCATAATCGTCCTGCTTTCGGCTTTTTCCGTGCGCGTCCCGGTAGCCTTGTCCGTCTCGAATGCTTTAGCCGTTTCGCCGGACGTATTAATTCCGGCTTCGGTTTCCTCGACTTTAATTCTCGGCGCGTCGTCCGCAGACGGGCGAAACGGCAGCAGCGACAATCGTGATTGAACCGGCGACGGCTGAAAACCGAAGACCAGCGCGCGCCACGAAGATTCGAAGGCTGAATTATTTTGCGCTGTCGCGTGTGGCATAAAACCGCGTCGCGGTTTTTGGCTGTCAGTTTGCGTTTTTTTCTCTATCTGGTTTTTAATTCTGTTTTGGATTTTCGGACGGAGTTTTTCCTCCGTCGCATCGTAAACGGTGCGAAACAAGCTGGCGGCATCTTCCTCGATTAACGCTTCTAATTCCGATGTTTCATCCGCGCCAAACCAATTTTCGAGAATCTGATGTGTTTCAGAAGCCTGAGACGCTTTTCGTAAGACTTCAAATTTTTCTACAATTCCGTCTCCGCCGCCGACCTTAACAAGTTCGTCGCTTGAAATGCGAATTTCCCGCTGAGTTTGCGCGCCGACCGGGGTTAGGATAATTCCGGATGATAATAATAGCGACAACGCTAAACACAGACTTAGCCATTTTTTTTGTAATTTAATGCCATTCATCAAAGAGTAAGGCGGAATTTTTCTTATTTTTGTATCATCGGCAGGTAGATAAATTAATGCCATTGTCTCGATTTGGACAATTCATCAAAAAAAGCGCTGCTTTGAGGCTTTAAAAGGCTGTCTGG
Organism: Acidobacteriota bacterium; assembly: GCA_030860665.1. Classification (GTDB taxonomy): domain Bacteria; phylum Acidobacteriota; class Blastocatellia; order Pyrinomonadales; family Pyrinomonadaceae; genus JALZHR01. The sequence continues at coordinate 10,855 of JALZHR010000283.1, read as the reverse complement.
ATTTAGTGCGTCATTTGTGCGTCAACTAATCAGCCCATAAAACTTCTAATCTAAATACCGACAAAAAGCAGAGGCGCTTAACCTATTATAAATCAAAGACTTATAAACTTAATCAAAGTCAGCCAAAATAAAATTTCAGACTGAAAATCCGCGTGTCCGCAGTTCGATTCTGTCCCAAGCCACATATTTGCAATAGTTTAGCGCTACTAAAAAGTAGCCCTTTTCGTTTTGGTGTGTCGAAGGGTTTAAAAGTGATATTATTTGTCTCATAAACGACCCTTTTTGAGACTATCTCTAGACGCTACGTAATAAATAAGGTTAATTATCATCAGATATGGCAGCTAAAATTTCAGCTTGGGATTATTCTTTGAATTTAACCAGTCCTGACGGTCAGATTACGGCTGTTATTGATGATGCCGGCGAAGTCGGGCAGGGAGCGCCTACATCCGGAACGCTTAAACTATCGAATGGGTTGACCTTCAAAGGATGTAATCCATCGGCAGTCTGGTCGGATGATTCAAAATTTTTAGCCATACCGCAGTGGACGGCAGTTCAGCGGCAGCGAATTTTAGTCGTTTCGGTAGAACAAGCCTCTGTTGGATTTACGGCTGATATTTTCAGTGTGCTTGAACTACATTCATTTTCCGGAGGTAAAATTAAAGGGATAGATTCGCCCGCTTATAAGCCGCGTGAAATTGAAGTTGATTTGAGCGAAGTTCGGTGGAAAGAATCGGAAACGGCTACTTGCCGGCAACGGCTGCTCTCTTTCATCGGGTTTACGTAAATGCGGTTTCGCCCCGCGCCCGGACTCATTCTTTTGAGGAAATGATTAAAAGCCATGAATAAAAAGGCGAGAATTTTCCCGCCTTTTTATATGCCGACTAAAACTCAACTTTAGCGCACGTAAGCTGATGCGACCGGAACATCATTCTGAATCCCGAAATTAACCACGTTTAGAGTATTGGTCATACTCTGATTGATGTACCAAACGCCGTTACGATAGACGGTAAAATCAGCTCGCATATCGCCGTCATAGTCGGCTGGAACGGGAATGTCGGTCGAGATTCCCCAGTAAGCGTATTGCATACTGTTATCGCTGCTTTTGATAATATACCAGACGCCGCCGCGAAAAACCGAGACGTCGGTTTTCCGGTCGCCGTCATAATCCGCGGGAACAAGTTTGTCCGAACCCAGACCCCAGTAAACGGTTTGCGTCTGATTGTCTGAAGAATTTTTAATCAGCCATCGTCCGCCCTGGAAAACCGCCAAATCCGTTTTAGCGTCTCCGTCAAAATCGCCGGTCACCGGTTTATCTTCCGCGCCGCCGAATTGAATAGTTGTCAGATTATTATTCAGACCGGAGATTCTCCAGACGCCGTTTTGAAAAACGCCCAGCTCGTCGCGCCCGTCACCGTTAAAATCTCCGCTGACTGGTATGCCGGCTTCGCCGCCGAGTGAAACGGCATTGAACGAATTATTCGAGCTTGTAAGAACGTAGAACAAACGCTGCGAAGGACGATAAACCGCTAAATCGCTGCGCCCGTCGCCGTCGTAATCGCCCGGCGTGACAACGTCTTCGGCAACGCCCCAGTGAGCCGCCGCAAAGGTCGGCTGCGGAACGTTCCATTGCAGCCATTGATACCAGTTGCCTTCCGCAGGTCTGTAAACCGAAACGTCGGTTCTGCCGTCGTTATTATAATCGGCGATGACATTGCGCGAGCGCCCGGCAGGATATTTTGAAGCGCCTTCAAGCAAAATAAGCCCGGTTTTCGGCTGCCTGTTGTATTGGCTGAAAGCGCCAGCCACAAAAACCTTGCCGTCCGTTTGAACATCGAGTCTATTAATGGCGAAATTGAAAACGCCCCAATCGTAATAGGTGTCGGCTGAGCCGTCAGGATTGAGACGCACAAAAAAGCTGTAGGGAATATTTTTGTAGCGCAGAAAATCTCCGGCGACGAGGATTTTGCCGTCCGGCTGCACGGCAACGTCAAAAACCGCCCGGTCGGTTCCGCCGCCGGTCGGGTTAAAAGTCGTATCGAGCGAGCCGTCCGCATTGATGCGAGCGACGCAGCTGCGCAACGCGCCGTTAAAATTCGTAAAGTTTCCGCCGAGAACTATTTTACCGTCCGGTTGAACGGCAAAGGCATAAACGCCCGAGTTTGCGCCTGCTCCGACATTGAAGGAAGGATCGAGCGAGCCGTCCAGCAAGTTCAAACGCGCGACGTCGCTGCTCTGGACGCCGTTAATCGTGTTGAAATCTCCGGCGATTAGAATCTTGTTTCCGGCAACTGTCTGAACATCAAAAATGGTGCCGTTCGTATCGGTGTTTGCCGTAAAGCTCTGGTCGAGACTTCCGTCCGGATTCAAACGGGCGATACTGTTGCGCTGAACGCCCTGAACGCTCGACATATTGCCTGCAATGACAATCTTCCCGTCCGGCTGCAAAGCCATCGCTCTGATTGCGGGATTCTGGATATTTCCGGCATTGAACGAGGTATCGACCGAGCCGTCCGCGTTAAGCCGGATAACGTAATTGCGCGTCAAAGTCCCGATTTGATAAAAAAGCGCTCCGCCGACGACAATCTTTCCGTCCGGCTGAACGACCATCGAGAACAGAGAACCCTGCAAATTCGCGTTGATAAACGTAGTGTCGAGCGAGCCGTCCGCATTGAGCCGCGCAACCCGGCTGCGGGGCGCGCCGCCGACGTTGCTGAAAATTCCGCCGATTATGATTTTGCCGTCCGGCTGGCGCGCCATCGCCTTCACCTCGCCGTCGATGACGGCATTAAAGCCGGGGACCATATCTCCGGGCGCAGCCGGCGCCGGATTAGTATTAAACAGGAAAATAGTAAACAGAAATAATGCCGCAAGAAAGCCGTTTTTTGCGTTTTCGACGCGCAATCCGATATTAAACATAAATGATTTCACTCCTTAAATTTCTCCTCTTAACCGTTTGAACAGACAAGCCGTAAATCGGCTTCCAATATCAATTGCGAAAAAAGGAGTCGAAGCTAATCATCGAGTAGAAAAAGATATTTTCAGACGTTTCGCCTGATTGGAGTTGATATATGAGTTTGACAGGAGCGGTGATGGAAGCGCCGGGCGAAAACTAACCCGACTTTGTTTCGGATGAACGAATAATAAAAACGCCTGCCGCAATAGAGATGACGGCTAACGGCAAAGTCGGCGCGCTGGGAATCTGCTTGACCAGCATAAACGCCGGGACGCAGAGCGGGATTGCAGCCGTAAAAAGTAAGGACAAAGGGCGCGGAATGATTTTCAGGCTGAAACTTGCTATCCCGTAGACGGTTGCCGCGATTTGCAGAAGCAGCATTCCGAGAAGCTCTATTGTCCAGCCCGATTTTATTTCCCAATAATCCATAGTCACGCCGATGAACGAAACGATAAGCGCAGACGACAGAAATAAGTAAGCGAATTTTTCAAGACGCGAGCCTGCTTTTCGCTGTAATCGGTGCAGCGCCCAAACTCCCGGCAGAAACAATAGATAAACTACTGCGAACAGCTTTCCATAAGTCGCGTAAGCGGTCTTTTCATCAGCAAAAGCGAACAGAAAACCTAAAAGTGTTTGAGCTGTAGAAAACCAAAACGGCGGCACTTCGCCTGCCACGGCGTAAGCCTGATAATACCCGATGCTCATTACCGGCGTCAGCAGGCACGCCAGCGCGCCGCCTGCGAGCGCCGATATTCCCCATAATTTCAATTTTTCAGACATAGTTATTTTATTTATTGATATGTTTCTTTTTGCTAAGGCGCGAAGATACGTTAAAAAGTATCAGAGGATTAACAATTTATCTGAATCTCGGCTGTATTACGGCAAATCGAGCGCAAAAATTATTTACGGGTAAAACGACCGCAGGCGGATTTATTTTCTACCTTGAAAGGAAAAAATAAATCCGCCTGCGCCAAGGCATCAATAAGTAAGGCTTTGCACCAAAAGTCTGAAATATTAGGCAGTTTTGGTGCAAAGCAAACGAGGCAGAAGCCCGCGCGTCAGCAAGGGCGCTCTTGAAAGGCTAAAGGCGAAAGGAGAAAGGAGAAAGTAAAGCCAATTTCCAGACTTTCGCCTTTATCCTTTAGCCTTGACACTTTAGAAAGCGCCCTTGCTCACGCGCGGGCTTCTGCCTTTTCAATCAGATAAACCGGAAATAAAAAGATTTCATCATTCTCTCAAAGTATAATTCCGCGAAGCATTTTTAGTTGAGAAAACTCTTTCCGGTATTGAAATAGAAATCGTGATTTCCGTCACTCATTGTCAGAACCAGTTTCAAACCGTATTCGCTTTGTTCTAACCGGGCGGGATAGGCATAGTTGCCGGGTTTATTATCCTTTTCATAGTTATAACGGGCGACACACGTATCTTTGCTGATTGTCCGGCTCGCCTTTTCGGTCAGTTTCAGGGTATTTCCCTCGACGCTGAAAACTCCGTACGAGGGCATAAACACGTTCATCGTGCAGCCGACCGACATCGAAGATTGGACATAATAAGCGGCTTTATACGTTCCATCCGCGAAAAAGCGCATAATTACTTTTTCGCCGCTCGGCGACGAATAACCGCCGTATCCGTTTCCGTAGTAGAGTCCGGAGGTGCTGCTTTTCACCCATTCGCCTAAAAGCTCGCGCGGCACATTTCCGCCGCCGGTCACAGCCTGAGTGTTGCCCGACGGCGAAACATTGCCTTGCTGCTGCCGGGGCTGCTGCGGAAGACCGCTGCCCTGTTTGACGTTCAAGCCCTGAATCCGGTCAAAAGCGCCGATGAGCATTTTTGCCAGCGCATCTTTTTCCGATTGCGCGCGCAAATCTCTCACCAGCGGCTCGCGCATTTCCTTTTGTATAACTAAAAGCTTCTCTCTGCCCAAACCGGAAACCTTATCGTGAAAACCGGCTAAATCCTGTACGGCTTTGATGGTTTCCGCGTCGTTAATCTGCCAGCGCTTAATCAATTCTTCCTGATAAATTCTTTTTTCGTCTTCATTCAGCGCGCCGCCGAACGTGAACTCGAAAACGTCGCGCGATTTTTCCACCATATTTTGCGTTAAAGGCGGATTACCGCCAGCCAAAACATTATCGTTCGTCGTGGTCTGAGCCGGCGACGTTATCACCAGAAAACTAAAAGTTAAAACTGCGAAAAAAATTATTCTTTTCATATCTGTTTAATGATTTCCTTTGTTGTTTGAAATCTATCCTCCAATTGTTATTGCGAGTTTTTGCCGGTTTGCTAATCACGGGCGCTAATTTTTTTTCGCGGAAATTTTCGCGCGAAAAAAAATTTCCGCCTCTTGATTAGCACGGACTTTTTTTTTCGCATATATGGTCGAGGCGTTAAAACGTCGAAATATTTTGAAAGGATGAAAAACATTATGAATACCAGATTATTCCAAACTTCTTTATTCGCATTTTTAATGGCATTTTTCGCGGTTACGCAGTCAATCGCGCAGCAGCAGATTCCGCAGATTCCGGGAATGCCTCCGACGACGGCGGTTCAGAATCAACCGACCCAATCGCAGACGCCGGTGGCGACGACACCTAAAAAAGAAGGCGTCAAACGTATCGGAGTCGTTCTGCCGAAAGCGCAGATGGCGCAGGCGGCGCAAGCCGGTCAGGACGTAGGCGAATCAATCAAACAGACTATCATTGCTTACCTGTCCGGTCCGGCGCTTGACATCGTGCCGCTGACCGGTCGTATTCCGGCGCAAATCGTCGCCGAAGCCAAAGAAAAGCAGTGCGACTATATTCTTTTCACCAGCGTGACGCAAAAGAAAGGTTCGGGCGGATTCGGCGGGCTGATGAAAATGGCGGCTCCGATGATGAACGCCATTCCGAATATGGGCGCTATCGGCGGCGGCAGCGGAATGGGCGGCGCGATGGCGGGCGCGGTGACTCAAACCATCGTCGGCGCGGCAACCCAGGCGGCAACGCAGCAAGATATTTCGCAGCAGATGGCAAACATTTCCGGCAACAATATCAAAGCTAAAGACGAAATATCGATTGAATACAAGCTCGTCACGGCTGCCGAAAACGCTCTGGTCGTCACCAACACGCTGAAACAAAAGGCAAAACAGAACGGCGAAGACGTTATCACGCCGCTCGTCGAGCAGCTCGCCAACACTGTTTTGCAAACCGCAACGCAAAATAAATAAAAGGACGCAAAATAAACAAAAATTTCCCGGGCGAAGGCAGGTAAATATTTACCTGCCTTCGCCTGAAAAGAGTGAGGTAAAAATGAAACGCCGTAAATTTTCCGAGCAAATTATCTCGTTGTTTTTAACCGTCATTTTGACGTCAAACAGCGTCCTCTGGTCGCAAACCAAACGAATGAGCGCGCCGACTCCCGCTAAAACGAATTCCGTTTTGAAAGCCGACGACGTCACGCCGATTTCCCAGACTAATACGGAGTTGTCAGGTGTCTGGCGAAGCGGCGAGCTGCCGCAGCCTTTGGCGATTCCGTCGGGAAATACGGATGAAGTAGCGGCGATTCTGGCAGGCAAGGTGGCGGCGAAAAACGCCGAATCGATTCCGGCGCTTTTAACCGCCTTGCAGCTTTCCGGATTTTTCGTCACCGGCAAAGGCGGGAAAGTGGTCGCCGCGCCGCCCGACGGCAAAGGGCAGGGCTTGGCGATTAACGGCTGGGAAATAGCCTCGGCGGCAAAAATGCTCGGCGACGGCAGAACGACGCCATTGTCCGAACTCGGCAAAAAGTTCAAAACTCTCGAACTGCTCAAAGACGCCGATGTCGGCGGCTACATTCTCCAGGGAATACGAACCAACGCCGAAAATAAGAAAAACCCTTTTCTTAGAATTTGGGCGCGCTTTCTGGTGGAACTCGGTAAAAATTCGGCGGTCAGATACGATATACAGAACGTCGCGGCGACGAAGCCGGAACAGGTTACCATTGACGCCGTGCAGCATCTTTTAATTATGCGCCGTTTGTTCGGCGATTTATACGTCCTGAGCGAAAAATTCAAACAATCGCCAAACAATACGGGCATCAATCCCAATCTACGAGCCGCGAAATACGCTTCCGAAGCTGCGGGCGTTAAATTTTTCAACGCGGGTTACTCAGCACCGTCAATAACGCAGCCCGCGGATTTTTCAAATTACACGAGAGGTTTTGAAAGCGCATTTTCTTCGCCCTCGTTGACATCTTCTTCATCGCCGCCTTGTCGCTTGGACGGCGACGCGCCGACCGTTATGGACGCGGCGGCGACCGGCTTCGGCTACGGTTTCGGCGAATTTATGGGCTATCTTGAGGAACATTTGAGCAAGGGAGCGGGCGAGGCTATCGGCAAATACACGAAAGCCGTCAACCTGGCGAACATTTTTCTGGCTTATGCCAAATTTCTCCAGACCTACGCCGCGCTGGAGACGAAAATTTCAGTGGAGAACAAATCGCCGCTGGTGCGCACGAAAAACAGCGTTCCCGGCGGGCGAAAACGCCTGCGCGCCGAAGTCAGAATGGACATCGGCAACTGGCAGATGTACAACTGTATCCGGCTGGCTATAACGCTATCGACCGGGCTTGATTTTGCGACGCTCAACGACGGTCCGATTGAGGGCGTCGGCGTGACGTGGCATCTGGACGAAGGCGGCGCGGGCGATGTTTACAACAACCGCGACGGGCGCACCGGGGGCGCGCAAATCGTCGGCTTCGCAATGGACAATATGAAGCGCGTTCAGGATAAAGGCTCGAGCGCCGGCAGCAACCCGACCTACGGAAAAACGGACGCCAACGGCGTTGTCACTACCATTCTGGAGGGCACGCCGCAGCGCAACGTCAAAATCGGGAAGGTGTTGCCTATTATGAAAAACGCGCGCGTGCGAACGACTATCAAAATGAAATCCGGCGAAATCAAAGGCGATTTGGTCGACGTCGCCGGGCAGGCAATCGGCGGTCTCGGTGGACTCATCACGATGCCGGTGGAGCTGCTTTACCGGAGCGACTGGATTTCGACCGCCGAAGCCGACATTCCCGTCAAAGACTGGGAAGAGTGTGCCGGAACCGGTTGGCACGGCGCGATAAGCTACACCAAAACGCTCGACGAAAAACGCACGGAAAAGGATTCCAATCGGTTTATTCAGACTGCGCACAAGATTATTTACGAGGCGGCGATTTTAGCCAAGCCCGCCACGAATGCCGAGAAACTGGCGACGTTTTACGAGGCTGGGAAAAATATCTACGGAAGCGCCGTGCTCACCGGCAAAGTCGAAGCGACGCACGAGGAAAAGCTGACCGAATCGAGCGCTTCACGCAAAGAGGACTTTTGCCGTTTTACTTTAAAGGGCGGAACCGACAAACAGACGCTGACCTGCACGGGCGAGACTATTATGACCGAAAACGGCGGCGGTCACGGCGAGAGCAGCGTTAACCTGAGTTTCGCGGACGGGACTTATTCGTTCAGTTTTTCCCTGCCTAAATTCCCGACCGAAATCAGTTTCGAGAGCCAGTCTAAATGCGTCGGCGGCTGCGCTCCCGTTCCGCCGCAGGAGAGCGCTTATTCAAAGGAAGGCACGTCCGCGCAGGAACTCGTCAGCGTTGACGGACAGCCGTTCGACCCGGAAAATGCCGATACGGTCGAAGGCACCGTGACCAGAAAGTTCGAAAATTTTACCGAGACGATTACCTGGAATTTTTCGCGCTGCGGCAATTAAGGACGGGCGGAAATTATTCCGAAAGATTAATCAGCATAGCATCGCTGGCGTGCGTGCCTCTCGCCAGAATTAATTTCGGCGAGTCGTTTTCGCCGCGGGCGATGTCGAAATAGAAAATCTCTTCGGCGTTAAAGCTGGTGAGTTTTTTGGCTGGCTTCCCGTTGACCGGCTGGCTCCAAACGTTCGAGACGCCTTTCTCATCTTTGAGAAAGGTGACCGCCGAGCCGTCCGGCGACCAGTGAATCGCCGCCGAATAATACGGCTTGCCCGAAACCATCAGGGGCGTTTCAAAAATCTTCGTCGGATAATCGCCGTCAAAAGGCATCAGCGCGATTTTCGCGGTTGTCCGGTCAATCAGTATAAAAGCGATGGTTTTACCGTCCGGCGAGACGACGGGCATCTGCGCCGTCATCTGTCCTATCGGCGTCGCCTCTCCGCCTTCGACCGAAACTTTTGCCAGTCTAGACCTGCCGTTTATCGCCTGCGTAAAGACAATCCACTTGCCGTCCGGCGTAAATTGCGGCGATTCGTCGTTGTCCCCATGCGTCAATTCGACTTTGCCGCCGCCATCGAGATTCGCTCGCCAGAGACGGCAGACGCCCTTCACGTCCGAGACGTAAACGATATAACGGTTGTCCGGCGAAACTACCGGAGTGTAAACGTCGTGAGACGCGTCGATTAGTTTTTGAGGATTAGTCCCGTCGGCGTTCATCCGCCAGATTTCGATAAACGATTCTCTTATCGTCGTGTAAACGACTCTTCCGTCCGGCGCGAAAGTCAGCCCTTTAAAACCGGCTAAGTCACTCGTAGAAATACGCGCCGAGGTTTGTTCGGTCAAAGGCTTATTCGCTTCGGTGTCCGCCGTTTGATTAATTGACGGCGACGAGGCGGCGGCGGTCGCCCAGATGCTCGAATGTATATCCGATTTGACCGTAACCAGCGTATTGCTGCCCCTGGCGGCGCTGATGCCGCGGTAATCGGAAGTATCGGTCGTTATCGGTTCGGGCGTCGACGCGCGGTCGAGGAAAACGCGCCAGACCTGTATGCTGCCGAAATTAAGCTCATTCTGACCGCAGACGTAAAGTGCCTTTCCGTCGCTCTGCCAGGCGATATACGTCACCAATCCCCAGCGTTTATCTCCGAGTATACGGTCTTCGCTCGCGCCGTCTGCCGGCAGCAGAACGACCGTACCGTATTGCTGCCGGTTGTCGGCGTCGTTGTTAATTACTCCGACCGCAATCGTTTTCCCGTCCGGCGACCACGCGGGGTTTAGAAGCATTTCCGGAAAACGGCGCGACGCTATCTGACGAACGTTCGCGCCGCCGGCATCCGCCACCAGCAGTAAATCCTCGCCTTGAATAAAGTTCCGGCGGCGGAAGACGAAGCGGCTTCCGTCGGGCGCAAAATCAATGCGATTGTACACGTCGTCCAGAACCTTCTGGCTCGTGCCGCCTGCTGCCGGTATGCGAAAAAGCGAGCCGATGCTGTCTTCCCTTTTCTGGGCGACGTAAAAAATTTCTTTTCCGGTCGGAGAAAAAACAATGCCGCTGAATCTTAAATCGGCGTCCGAGACGATGCGGTTCGAGTTGGGCGCGCCGATTTGTTTCGTCCAAATGCTCTGCACGCCGTTTTCTTCCGTCGTATAGGCAATCATTGAGGCATCGGGCGATATTACGGCGTGTAAAACCTGCCCGCTCGTCGTCAGCCGCGTGATTTTTTTTACCCACAGATTTTCCGGGCGCTGCTGCATCCGTTGATAAAAATTCTTCGCAAAAAACGCGGCAACGACAGCCAGAATGACCAGAACCGCGACCGCTGCCGCTGCGGGTAAAATCTTCCGTTTTTTGCCGCTATCGGACTTGTTTTCAGTAAATTCCCGACGACCGTGATTTTCTCTCTCCAGCCGGAGCGATGCGGTTGTTTCTTCGCCGGTGTTATTACGGCGGTTGAGACGCTTTAACAGCCTGGCGAAACGCGCGTCACGGCGAATCGGGTCGAAGCGGTGTTCGACACCGAGCCACTGCGCCCAGTAATCGTGATTATCGAAAACTTTTTCGAGCTGTTCAAAGGCTCGGTCGTATTCGCCCAGCGTCGTGTAAATCATCGCCGCGTAATAAGGCGAAACATAACGGGCGGAAGCGATTTCCCGCAGCTCGTCGACCAGCGAAAGCGCTTCCCTCTTTTCGCC
>JALZHR010000278.1 GCA_030860665.1 Acidobacteriota bacterium | reverse complement strand
CGCCAAACCACCGCCGCCGATGCTGACGAAGACGTCCGTTACGCCCGGCAAATCCTCCAGAATCTCCAGACCGACCGTTCCCTGCCCCGCCATCACCAGCGGGTCGTCAAACGGGTGAACGAAAATTCGTCCCTCCGATTCAAAACGTTTGATTTCGGCGAAAGCCGCGGCGATTGTCGGCTGCAAATCGACCTTCGCGCCGTAGCCGAGCGTCGCTTCGACGTAATTTCGCGGCGTCGAGGAAGGCATCAGGATAACGGCGTCGACGCCGAGAACGCTGGAAGCGTAAGCGACCGCCTGCGCGTGATTGCCGCCGCTGACGGCGACCACGCCGCGCGCTTTTTCCTCGTCCGACAGGCTGAGCAATTTGTTAAAAGCTCCGCGCACTTTGAATGCGCCGGTTTTTTGAAAAAGTTCCAGCTTCACCCAAACGTTCGTTTCGAGCTTTTCGCTCAGCGTCCGGCTGTATTCGAGCGTCGTTCGCTTGACGAAGGGCTTTATACGCTCGCGCGCCTGTTCGATTGCGGTAATATCCATAAATTAATGCGTGCCGGTTTCCGCCGCCGGAAACCAAAAATCCCTCTAATGAAACATTTTCGCGGGAAAGGCGAATTTCCGAAAGCGCGATAAAACCGGCGATTCGATATTTGTAAAAAGCCGACGCAAAATTTAAGCTGGTAAGGGCGGCTCGATGCCGTTGACTTTTCGCTTTGACGAATCTGAACCAAATTCATCTGTAATCTTACTATATCAATATTAATAAATTGGAAAGAAACTTAATTACAGTTTACACCATCGGTCACGGACGACACTCTTTCGCCGATTTCCTGGCTCTGCTGCGAAAATACGAAATCGAATTTTTGTGCGATGTGCGAAGTGTAGCCCGCTCAAGGTGGGCGCAATTTAATGGTCCTATTCTGTCTGAGGAATTGCGAAAAAACAAAATCGGATACGAGCACTTACCGGAGTGCGGCGGCAAAACTAAACCCGTTCCGGAAGAGTTATCGCGTGGTATCGGACGCATTTTAGAACTGTCCGCCGATATACGAACCGTTATTATGTGCTCGGAATCTCAGCCTCTGACCAATCACAAAATCCCAAGAGCTAACTGTCATCGCGTCGGCTTGCTTTCTCCACTTTTGAAAGTTAATGGGGCTAATCTTATCATTCACATTTTACCAAACGGTGATTCATTAGAATTCGACGAAAATATAATTCCCTCGATTTGGTAAAATAATCAATGCAAATCAAATCTCGCTGTTGAGATTTCCCGGAAGGTTTTCGGACATTTTATTTTGTCTCAAAAAGCGTCGATTTTAAGCCTGACCGTATACTGAGAAAAACTAACTCCTGACGGAAGCGTCATTTTGTAAAGAGTTCGGTTTTACTTTATCGTGTAAAAATCCATATTAAAATTAATCGGAGTTTGTAAATTTAAGCATATCTGAAAATCAGCCTGGTCGATAATCAAAGGCACTTACGGCAAATTTCGAGCAATAAAAAATCAGTAAAGAAAACGAGAGTTTTTGAGACAACGGATTTTATATCCGGCACTGACCAAAAACTCTTTCCGTTATTATCGACGCCGGTATTTACTAATATAATCAACCAACTTATCAGAGCGCCGGAGAACTATTAAAGCCGGACTTACCGTCTGAATCCAGGCTTTGAAACTGCACCACGCTGTTTAATTGGTTTCCTACTTCATAAAAAACTCTTTCACCGTTTCGAGAAATCGCAAGCCTGAAAATCGCGTCGTTTTCCCATTCGCGCAATTGTTCGGGCTGGCTGCCGTTTAAAGGCAGCTTCCAGAGACTGAAAGGTTTTCCCCGCTGCAGCACGACAAACAAATTTTCCCCGTCTTTTGACCAATCGAGAAAAGGAATCGAGTCGTTTTGCGGAGTCGCCGGATATTTTAAGACTTCGCCTGTTTCGGCTGAAACGAGAGCGAGCATCATCGCCCGCGTTTCGGGATTTGAAATATAGCAGGCAATCGTTTTACCGTCGGGCGAAATGCGCGGCGAGCGAGTCGTCCGGTCGGTTAGCTTTACCGGATTTTCACCATTAATTGAAACTCGCCAGAGCGTTTCGACCATACTTTCGGAATCCTGAACCAGATAAAAAACCGTTTCACCGTCAGGCGAGATTACCGAGTCTTTAACATTCCCGTTCGTGGTGAGCTGTTTCGTATTCGTTCCGTTCGCATCGGCTCGCCAAACGTCCATCTGCCCGGTGCGATTCGACATAAATATCAAAAAGCGCCCGTCGGCGGAAAGCTTCGGCGAGATTTCGGCGCTGGCGTCAGAAGTCAGTTGTTTTCGCTCGCTGCCGTCCTCGCTGATAGTGAAAATGTCCGCATTTCCGTCGTCCGTGGCGGAATATACGATTCTTCCGTCATTTGTCCAATCCGCGCCGAACGGCAGCGGGCTTTCATCCGAGATTGTCGTTAAAACGTGAGTGTTTTTATATAGATTATCGACCGAAGCGGTCAGGAAACAGGCAAATTTATTCGATTCCACGGCGACGACGGAATTCGTCGCGGCGTTTAAGCTGATTCCGTAGTTTCCGTTGATGCCGTTGGTTACGAACCGGGATTTTCCGTCCGGGTAGGAAACAACCCAAAGCTCGTCATTCAGGCTCGGCGACTTTGCCCCGTAAGCGACCGTGAGAATTCCGCTGCCGTCCTTGAGCCAGACGGTTTGACCCGCGGAAATCCAATTTTCGCGTGAAACGATTTTTTGCTCGCCGGATTCGGCATCGACGACCGCGACCTGAGCAAATGTTCGGTTGTTTTCACGCTGAAAAACGGTCGCGGAAAGTAATTTTCCGTCCGGCGACCAGGAAACGCCGCCGTTTGTAAATCCGTTTTCCGAATGCCGAATCGCCAAAGTCCGTTCGTTTTTGCCTTCGATATCCGCGAGTATCAACGCGGTTTCTTTATTCTCAGGATTACGGCGAACGAATGCGAGACGGCTTTCGTCCGGCGAAATCGCCACCGGGCTGTCTATGTCGCGCAGGATTTCCTGCGAAGCGCCGCCGAGAACGGATACTTTGTAGAGCGACGACGAGACGGCAGATTTGCCGGGTTCGGGATTTTCATTTACTGAATAATAAATTTGCTCGTCGCGCGGCGAAAAAACCGCGCCGATAAATTTTCCGTTGATTCGCGAAACAATCTCGACGGTATTGCCGTTTTCGATTTGCCGCAGATACAGAGATTGAACGCCGTTTTTAACCTGGACGAGCGCGAGGTACTTTCCGCTCGGGGAAATCGCCGAGTTTCGGATGTCCGCATCGGCGACAATCGTATCGACGCGAAATTTCTTAAATTGCGATTCGGCAAAATTCCGGTTCCACCCAAAGCCGTAAGACGCGAAATACCCGATTGTAAAAGCCAGCAGAGCCAGCAAACCGGCGGAAAGCACATTGCGCAATGAAAAACCGTTTTTTAAAAGTAACCGGCGCGAATTTATCGCGGGTTTGCCCGAACTCGTATCCGGATTATTCGTCCCGGTTGAATCGTGAATCTCGCGCTGCTCGGCGATGAGGTGCGTCCGCGTGTGTTTTTCAACGACAATTATTTCTTCGTCGTTCGCGGCGATTTCCTGCACGTCGCCGACAAACTGATAACCGCGGCGCGGAACCGTAACGATAAATTCTCTGTCCTGCTTAAAGCGGCTGAGAGTTTTTCGCAAGGTCTTGATATTTTGCGCCAGCGTCGATTCCTCGACAAAGGTATCCGCCCAGACTTCATTGAGAAAATATTCCTTCTCGACCACTTTTCCGTGGTTGCGCAACAGGACGACGAGAGTTTGAAACGCCTTCGGAGTCAGCGAAACCTGCTCGTTTTGAAATGTCAGGCAGCGTTCGTCGATGTCCAGATAGAAATCGTCGAATTTGAATAAGGGTAATGTTTTGTTGCTCATAGCGTATTTCAAAAGTCTTTCATAAAAATTTCAAAGTAACTTTCACGTAACTTTCAAGACTTTTAAGTCGAAAGTTTCTTATCGTCGAATACGGATGAGGGAGACGATAACAATTTGCTGTCTGAGAAGTTAGGTGACACAACAGCAACAACAGCACTTTGGTTTTCCTCATTCAAAATACTTAAACATTTTAGACAAATCCCTGCGGCGTAATTTGGGAAAAGGAAATCAATGGCAAAAACCCGGACGGAAGTTTTTATCGAAACCAGCGAAATCTTCATTATCAAACGAAAGCGAACTTTCGTTCGAGCCTGGTGCGCAGGCTGCGGGCGGGAGGTCAGTATGCTGCCGCTTCAGCAAGCGGCGCTGCTGACCGGGCACAGCGTAGAAGCGATTCGTTCGATGATGGAAAATCACCGCATTCACTTTCGTTACCAAAATCTTGAAGCGCCGCGGATTTGTCTAAGATCTTTATGTTTATTTTAGCATTAAAAAAGGATGAGATGAAGTAATAAATAGTTGTCCCGGAGCAAAAAGAGTTTGAGGATTTCGGAGCTTATTTTTGAAAAACCGAAAATTCTCAAATCGGACGGAAATCGAGTTGAATCATTAAAAACATTGACCAAGCGGCTGTTTCATAAACGTGAATCACTTAAAGAAATAACCTCTAAGATCAAAACATCGACCTCGGTTTATTGAATTCAAATTACAGCCTGTCAGTAAGAATAATTTCTTTATTGAATAACAGGAATTTTTCCGTAAGAAGGTGAGCGTTTTAATTTCGTTCTAAAACCTAACATTAGTCAACAGTTCAAAACTTAAGGAGTATCAAGCGAAATGCAAAGAAAAATTTTCTTAACGCTGGCAATCATTTTCTCGGCAATGGTGTTTTCGATAACGGCGGCGGCAGCACCGCAATTTTCCGTCTACTTAAACGGTAGACAGGAAGTGCCGGCGAACAACTCGCCCGGCAGCGGCACTTGTTTCGTAACGCTCAACGCGACGGAAACGCAGGTTTCGGTCGAGTGCAGATATCGAAATTTAACTTCAAATGTGGTCGGAGCGCACATTCACGATAACGGACCGGTCGGTGTTAACGGTCCGATTCGTTTCGATTTTTCTTTTACCGGCGGTACAACCGGCACCATCGGTCCGCTGACGTTTAACACGACGCCTGCGCAAGTCGCCGATTTGCGCTCAAATAGATGGTACGTCAATATTCACACCTCGAATTTTCCGGGCGGAGAGATTCGCGGGCAGGTCAAACGAGCCAATATACCTGCCGATTATGACGGCGACGGGCGCACTGACCTCGTCGTTTATCGCGCGTCAGAACTCACGTTCTATACGTTAAACAGTTTAGAAAACAATTTCACCGCTTCTATTCCGGTCGGCAGGGGACAGGACGGAATTGTCAATAATTTGGGCGATTTCGACGGCGACGGCAGAGCGGACCGCGTAGCGTGGAACCTCGATGCAAACAACGTCATCACGTGGTTTATCCTGCAAAGCGAAACCAATACGG